>CACZNZ010000031.1 GCA_902782625.1 uncultured Lachnospiraceae bacterium
CCTGCCTGCGCCATGCTGAGAGCCATGCAGGCAGCAAGAGTAGTCCTCCCTTCCTGTTCGGAAGTTCCGGCAATCAAAAGTACCTGATTTCCCCTCTCCTTGAGTTTATGCATCACGCGTTTGGTCAGACGTTGGATGTTTCCTGTAAATGAATTTTTTTTAGACGAGCCAACAACTGCCAGAACATTTAAGCCAGTCTTCATCCTTACATCGGCAGAGCATCGTATGGTATCACACGTACAGGAATATGAAACAACTGCAACTGTCAACAGAAGAAAAACAGCAGTTCCTATAAGACAGGCAATCCTGACATTCTGCCAGGGTTTCTCAAAGTGTTTTGGTAACTCAGGGGATTTCAGTACACATGTCTCCAGTCCGTATGCCAAATGCTTAGACAACTCGCTGCTCCTGGCAACTACCAGTCCGGCTTCCTGATATGCAAGCTCTGCATCATCAGCACGCACTACTATCTCCAACAGATTGGAGTCTCCTTTTCTTGTTGCAGATAGTGTCCCTTCAAAAACTTCGAACCCCAATTCTGCTGCGACTGCAGATTGGAAAGCATTACTTTCCAGAACATTTTTCATTCTGGTTGCATTTTCGACCGCTGTTTTATAATTTTCATATAGTTCCTGTTCTGAAAATCGGTTTTTTTTATCCTGCATCCCGGCATGGTTGATCCCAATCGAAGCCTTCACTGCATACTGAAGGGGATTCAAAAGCATTAGAAGGATATATGACAAAACAATGGCAAGAAGAGGTAACAGAATAATTCTTTTCCATTGTCTGCCCAAATCTTCAACTATGCTTTCCAGATACGCGAACAGGATTATTCTATCTGTTTTCATACTGTTCATATTAAAGTGTTTTTATTCCTCCGGACAATCAGGTATTAAAAAACAGATTATTTAGAAAATCTGCCCAGTAGTTTCACGGGCACCATCTTAATCATCTTTCTGTTAAAAATCAAAAATCCTATTCCGCCGATCACTGTCATGGCCAAGCAGACCTGCAGACGAATTTTAATAATAATTACAGACAATAGCACATCTACTATAAGCAATAAGGCAAATTCCCCTCTTCGGATGGTAATTCCGAGCTCTTCGCTATTCTGTCTCTGTCGGATCAGCCACATAACAAAAAAGGCTATGAAAGTTGATAGAGGGGCTGCCTGCAATCCCAGGAATCTGATCAAGGACAAATGAATAATCACATTTACAACAGCAGCAACAACACTCGTTCGGAATGCCATTCTGGTATTTCCGCTCCTCAGATATCCAACTCCATAAAAGGAAGAAAAACCGCGAAAAACGCTCCCCAGATAGTAAAATGCAACTATATCTGCAGAGCCTGCATAGCTGGCTTCCATTGTGAGAAGTACATAGGCTTTCGTCATTGGTATCAGAAACCACAGCATGCTCATTGTTGTCCGGTACAAGGTCCGAAAAACACCTGAATAAAAAGCATTCCTGTCTGCCGAGCCCGCATCTGTATCTGCGATAGACACGTCCTGCCAGGAAGTACTGAACAAACTGATAACCATATCCAGAGCAGTCGGGAATTTACCGGCAACCGATAAAATACCGTTTGACGCCAAACCAAGGAAGCCGCGTACGATATATCTGTCGGAGGAGTTGATCACCCACCAGTTTAGCAGATTCGGAACAAGGGGTATTGAATACTGAAGCATTTTGATGAGCCGGTTCCGGTCAGGTTTTTCAAAAAAATTAACCCGGAGCTGACTCTCGACAAGGAAAAGCACAAAGATTGAAATCAGGTTTGCGATAATAGTACTGGAAAAAAGTGCAGCAACGCCTCTTCCCATCCACACAATCTGAATAACATTTAGTGCGAGATATATTACAGTATAAATAATTCCACTCAGTGCGAAGAGTTTCTGGTTCCCAAGCCCCCTGACAAGCTTTTTGACTGTATTGAGACATCTTGTAGATACGAGTGCCAGAACAAAGTAAACACAGTAGGGGATGGTGACAAAATGATTGATCACCAGAATAATCATTGCTGCAAACAGGCAGTTATGAATCAGCAGCTGGATGGTTGTTCTGATATATGGTGCATTCTCCTCTCGTGGATCAACAAGCCATCGATATGCAGCATCAGAAATCTGCAGGGTAATGATAGGAGACAGCAGACCGATCAAATTGACCAGTATGTCGTATGTTCCCATACTTTCGGGAGCTATGTAGTATGTGTACAGGGGAACTATCAAAAATGACAGTATCTTTGAGCCAAAATCCCCGATTGCATAGGTAACTATTCCCTTTAGCAGCCTGCGTGTTTTATTATCATTTTCCATTAGACGAATTTTCCAATTCCCATATTACCTTTTCCCAGCTGTCCCTCACAGCTGCCGCCAGACGACGGTTCGTAATATTGTCAGCGTGACATACTAAGTTCATGTTTTCTTTAGATACTGAACCCGTGTCTTCCATTGACGTTTTTGTCCTGATAAACCCGTGGATCCGGCATATTTCCTCCAACTCCCTGATGGCAGATTCAAGTCCACCGGGCTCTTTCAAATCAGAAAATGGTCTGCAGAGATGTTCCTCCCGGTTATAATAATCAAGAATCCCCTCCATTTTCATTCTGTAGTATGGGCCGTCATACCATGCCTGACAGACACATCCGGCTATTTTTCCAAGAACAATGGCATGATATGCCGAACTTATCACTGCCTTTGAAGAGCAAAACAGTTCCTCGAGGGCAGACTTATCAGATGGGCGGCATATTTCAGCCATCGTACCGTTTTGAGTTAAATATTTATATAGTTCCCGATCTACCTCCTCTTCATTTTCAATATGGAAAGGAAGGATACGTACAGGCTCTCCGATTTTTTCAGAAAATTTCCGGATATATTCGAAATAATCATCCCGGAATTGCTCATAGCCGGGAAAGTCCTTTACAGTCGCCAGAATCCCTCTTCGGGATCTGTCTGTACACTCTGCCTTCGCCACACATGAGCCATTCAAAATACCAGCTTCTTCATTGGTATTTACGCCCAGAAATGCATCATCGCCTGACAGCGTACAGGGAATTCCCATTCTCTCCAATAATTCCTTGGAAAAATGCTCCCTGACATACACGGCTTCTGCATTTCGGCAGATATACATAAGGCTTTTACGTCCCTCTTTTGTTGTGAGAGGTCCGATCGTCTGGCCCATAAGATAATATGGGATATGGTGCTTGCGAAGAAAATGAGACAGAAATTGAATTCTTCGCAGATTCCCGAACTTTTCATATGTATATCCGCCGCCTACAAAGATCGCGGCATCATAATTCCTGACCGCAATGATATCCAGAATAAAACGCATATAGTGAATTGCTTTTAATGCTCTGTTGGCATGAGAATAGTCAGCCCAAAGAGGGAAGCGGATCGATCTGATTTTCTTTTGGGGAAGATTAAAATAGTGTTTCCACACAGGCTTTGTCAAAAATACAGGGATGATGTCATTCTTCTCCAGTAAGGTAAGTACCTGCATCATCATATAGTCATCACCTGCATTTCCGCTGCCATATGCGCCATATACCAATACTTTTTTCATAACCTGATATTCCCCTATAGCATTAATACAGTTTCGTTATTCCTGATCTGCCGTTCTCACATATATAAACCGTTTTCTTCCAAATCTGACGCGAATCCGAAAGCGGTATAAAAAACACAGTAAAATGATTGTGTAAACAGTTTGTTTTACGAAGTTTGCAGAAACAATTATGGAATAAAACTTATTCGAAAAGTAAGAAAAAAGCAAACAATAACTTATTCTGCTGTATATAATCAAACCCAGATTTATCGGGTTCTCAATCGGTGATTTTCTGGCATGTCGGTAGCAGATGATAGAAATCAGCCCAAATATAAATGACAATATGATTACTCCCGTATATCCAAAATCATGGAGATAAGAGTAATAACATGTATATACATTTCCCAGGCTCAGATCACCGATTTTTACGCTCGGAAGGTCAGAGTTATAGCGCGCATAATTAGAAATCCCCCCCAGTCTGGCCAAAAACTGAATTATACTGTGAAATGTTTCCTGCCCAAATATTTCTGATGATCTGAAATCTTCATTGATATAATAATTTAGATTATAGAGCTGTGCTCCCAAATAGTTGGCAATGTACCTCCCGTATGCATTGACTTTATATCTGCCAATCAGAGTGACAGTACCCAAAAACCCTATCAACGTCAGCATAGCAACAACAGAAAGTCTCAGAAGGTATTTCAAAGGAATCAGCTTTTTCCACTCTCCCTTCCTATATAGCAGGATCAGAAAAGCGACAGCAAAAGCACATATGATCTGCACAGCCCCTCCGCGTGCTCCGGAAGACATAGATCCTATGACACAGAGTACAAGATTGGAAAATGAGAGCGCTGCTTTGACTGTATTTTTCTCTTTTTGTAAAAGCTGGCTGGCAAAATCACAAGCCCAAATAAAACCAGCAACAGTTCCTATTGTATTACCGATACTCACAAGACGTGGTGTGCGCAGCAGCTCATTGGTTGTGAATTTCAGCATATTGTTGTAATAGACAAGCGCCCTGCTGACAGTTTTTGCCCCATGAGCCCGTCCATAGTCAACAACCAGCTTGTACCTCCATCCGAAGGATACAAGCGAAATGACAAAAAACAGGATATACTTCCAGTTATCTATCCTCATGCCTCCTTCAATACGGCAATTATTTCCAATCCTTTTTAGCCAAATCCTCTGCCCGATATAGGCTCCCGCCAAAAAAAACAATGTACCGGTTACGATAACTAACATTGTGTTGAGCTGCAGTTCCATATTCCATGTCCACTGAAAAAGAAAGGCAACTACAGACATAACAATAAACGGACCTATATATAAAACGGCGGGTGTACAAAGTTCCCTGTCAAATACTCTGTACGATGCTATGAGAAATATGCATAAAGCTATAATGAGAATAAGAATCATAATAATAATTTACCTGTCGAGCAGCAGGGTACGATGAACCGTCCGAAAATTGGTTATTGATCAAATTTTCTGTAAAAGGCAAGCACATACCTTCCCATCCCGGCCCTGCACATGAGAGCAGTAATACGTTGTTTTTTTGATATTTTTTTCAGCTTGACTTTTTTTAATGCAGCGGAATACGGCTTCGATGCAATCATTTGTAAAAACTGTTCACGAATCGTATCCGGCGAAAGATCATTTTGACTGTGCAGATAATAGTTCCGAATACTTTCTTCTATGCGCCTCATAACACATGCATAAAATGCATCCTTCAACTCAGGATAGTTTCCAAACCTTTTAAAGAAATTATTCCATGCCCGGAAGATTGCAGCATTTACTTCCATAGTGTCTGAACGATAAGAGTGAGTTATTGTTCCTTCCGCAATTCTATAATTGTACACACAGAAATGTCTGTACGAAATTCTGTTTGCAAGCGCATAGATATAGGCGGTATATAGAATGTCGTCAAATATTCCCCTTAAGGATACGTCAAATAAAATGTTGTTTGCTGTCAGCAATTCTTTTCTGACCAGTTTATTCCAGGGACCACCATACCCAAAAGCAGGGCCCTCTTTCGGTGGATCGGGACAAAAAGTCCTGTACAGATCAGCGCGAATCAATTCAGTCTTTTTCTTTTTATCCATGCTTAGGAATTCATTTTGAAAAAAAACCACTTTCTTTACTGTCTCACCCTGGATAAGATTGACATCACCTATTACCACATCCGCATTACTGTACCTGGCTTCTGTGTAGAGCTCATCCAGAGCTCCTTCATCCATCCAGTCATCCGAATCGCAAAAAATCACATATTCCCCGGATGCCGCCTGGAGGCCTGTATTCCTGGCTCTGCTGACGCCCCCGTTTTCCTTATGGATCACAATGACCCGCCTGTCTTTTTCAGCATATTCATCGCAAAGCTCCGGACAATGATCAGGGCTCCCATCGTCAACAAGAATCAGTTCAAGATCCCGGAAGCTCTGCTCCAAAATACTATCCACACATTTGGCCAGGTATTTTTCCACCTTATAAACCGGAACAATTACGCTTATTACAGGCATACCATCTCCTTTATTTCCCTTTTTATCTATATCGTCCATTATGCTGTTTAGTGTGCCGCACTACTCTGATTTCTTTCTGCTAAAAATCATGACACTCCTCCTGCCCCCGATACAGGTCGTGTCAATTGAAAAAAATGTCCCGGTATTCTCAACCGATGGATGCAGGTCACATCTCTTCTCGCCCCGCAGCCTGTAATCATGATAAAATCTGGCTACTCGTCTGGAATTACTCCCGGATAATCTGAAAAACCGCAGATATTGAAAGCCGCCTTTCTGAGGGTAAGTATCAGTGATATAATCCTGCCCCGGTTTAAGGGCAGATGGATGGCCGTCCCTGTCAAGTCCCCGGATGTCTATCGTTTGTTTTCTGCCATCATAGATGTCATATTGCGCATAGTATTCCGTTCCATCCGTTTTTCTGAGTGTTACCATGATCCTGCTGCTGTCAATCCAGGTATAGTGTGAGACTCTGTCCCTGTTTTCCAGCATACGCAACTCTTTTCCCTCAGAATCTGACACATATAAGCATGTCTCCCAGTTTTTGGGATCGTTTTTCGTCATTATGTGGAAAAAGATAAAATGCTCCGCGTCAGGAGAAATGGAAATATGATTGATATAATGGATTTTTTCGTCAAACAATTCTTCTTCTACTTCCGGCAATCCACCGAGGCTCAATTCCGTCCTGTTCAAATCGGCAAGCCTCTGGAGAGAATAAAGCAGTGTCCTTTCTCCGGATTGAAGATCAACGCGGAAAACACCGTCATCTTCGGGGTGAGACTCCCTTTCTGTGCGATCTGTGAGACAGCTGTACCCGTATCCGGGACGCAGTCTTTGCAGACGGTCAAAATTCAGACTAATGCCGTAGGAAAAATCAGGTGCTATATCATATAGGGCATAAGGAATCTCCCCAATGTATTTGCCCGTAGCTGCATCGCTGATTCTGGCAGCATATCCGTCACCATTGCTATTCAATACATTATAAATAATCTTGCTGTCGTCCATAGGGTGCCAACGCAGTCTCGCCCCCTGCTGCCAGCACCAGGCATAAGTCTCATCTATTTTTACAAAACGGTCCGTCCGCAGGTCATAATATCCGACTTCGCATTTATTATTTCCAGATTCAGCATTAAGAAGCAACCTATGACAAAGGAAACGGCTTTTTTTGCTGTTAAAATAATCAATGTCATAGTAGCCCCGAAATACATGATACTTTTTCCAGGTCAGAGTTTTACAGAGCACTAAATGCCTTTTGTCATACTGATAAGTAGTAGTCCTGTTAATCTTTCTATCGACAGAACAAATATAATGAAGTGCTTCCCCTTTTGCTGTTGACAGGGTCCTCTCTCCAAATACTTTTTTTAAGATAGGTTTAATCTTCAAGGTCTCCGGCCTTTCTCTCGACAATTAATATTACTGACAGCTGATTTAGAAGATGTTGATTGCATCGTGCTTTTCCTTCCATCGGCGACATAGAGCTGTTCTCACTTTTTCGCGCACAGCATGGCTTCTCAAAAAGCATTTCATCGCTCTGATACCGCTTCTGTATCGACGGGATTTCACTTCTTTAACAGCTTCCTGATAATTACGGAGATGCTCATTCTCCTCCTGGACATACTTTTGGTCATAATATCGATTACGACACAGGAAACGATGAAGATCCTGTTCCGAAAAACGATCATGTCCCGTTTTCAGTCTCTGCCTGTATAACCGCCTTATATATTTTTCCACTAATACCTGGGTGTAAGCCTTTTGAGAAGAGACGCTGCTGCTATGCCGCCGAAAATACAGGAGCGGCTCATTCAGAATTCCTAAGGAACACCCTTCAGTCAAGAGTCTCAGCCACAGATC
>CACZNZ010000032.1 GCA_902782625.1 uncultured Lachnospiraceae bacterium
AGATATAGATATTATATAAATAATTTGTTTATCTTATCCTACATTTAGAATATTATGACAAGTTATTTATTGAATTTATATGAAATACTATGTTGAAAAAGTGGAAGCACCCTATACTTCCCCAAAATGGAATATTACTTTTCACCTATGCATGCTATGATGTATGCATAAAGAATTCGCTGTTTAATTATCAAGGATAGGAGGATCATTATGGAAGCTGTTTTTGCAAAAAAAGAAGCCCTGCGGGCTCTGGGCTATAAGATCGAAGCTGAATATCAGATGGATACCGTTAAGAATGCTGCTTATTGGGCTAAGGTAGATTTTAGTGCTTATCCGGCATATCCGGAGGGACTTGTAGATAAGGCTGAGATTGCTACATGGTATCATCCGGAAGATTCAGAAGAACCTCTCGCTTACTATTTCGGAACGGTTACTGACTATGCCGGAGTTCCGGATGGCTTCGTTGAATTCCATATTCCGGCTGCAGATTATGCTGTATTTACTGCATCCGAGACTGCAGATACAGATGCAAAAGAGGTTACCGCTAAAAAAGTTGCTGACACATGGGCAGCGATCTATGCAGACTGGTTCCCGGCTCACCCGGAGTGTAAGAAAGATGCAACCAAGATGTACTTTGAACTCTACATAGGTGGAAAGGCTGAGATTTATATCCCAGTGAAATAATCGGTAGAATGTAATAAAACTCCTTTTTATAGAAGGGACTGCCACCATGGCTGATCATCATGTGTGGCAGTCCCTTTTTGCGTTATATAAAAAAGCCGCAGTAACATTTCCTCCTTGAAATTGGTTACTGCGACTTGTAAAAAGCATTATCTATGAATATCATTTATATATGGTCGTTCGTTATCAGTTGAGTGTTGCGTAATGAGAGTTTACCCAGAGCTGCTGGTCTCCATATGCCACGTTGTACCATGTAACGCCTCTTTCATCTTCTCCGGTTTCCCCGAGGAATTTCAGTGCGGTGCCTTGTGCTGCCACTGCAGCGGCCGCACAATCTGTGCCGGGGCCTACTCTTAAGTTGACATCTGAATTCGTGCATACGTATTCTCCGGACATCGGAGCTGTTGTCTGGTAGCTGGAAGCCATTCCGTTATCATCGGCTTCATCGCGAGTTACTGCGTATTTAGAGCTGACCCATAAATTCTGTCCCTTGTAGGATACTTCATGCCATGCAACGCCTCTGTTGTCGATGGAAGTAACTCCCTGATACGGCATCTCGGTACCTTCTACTACGGAAGTGCTTGCGGCATAGCCTTTTCCGGGTCCTTGTCTGAGATTGATATCTCTGGTTGCAAATACCATTGTCTGTGCATTTGCGGTTAATGTAAAAGCAAACATCAATGTTCCTGTAAGTACTGTTGTTAATAATTTTTTCATAACTTCACCTCATTATCTTTCTATCGGCTTTGTTGACCGGTTTTGTTTGTTTCTTTGTTTGTGACTACAGTTTAGCACAGGCTGTGTCACAGTCCTGTCACACATAGTTTTCTTTGGATCCGTAAATTATTTGAAAGATTCTTTTTCGTATTGCTTGCTGTAGCTGTGATATAATCATGATGGAGGGGTTGCCATGTTAAAATTTACATTGTTGAAAAATCTGTATTATGCGCTTGATCCTGAGATTATGGAGGGGGCTCAAGAGAAACGGTCCGGGGATAACCGGTATCGGACTCTGCAGCCGGATCTGCCGGATCTGCCGGAAATAACGTCGATGACGGTGAATGAAAGATATTTGCCTTATGTCACGCTGTACTATCTTTATCTCAATGGGAACAGGCAGCCGGTGGATATTGATGATCCGGATGTCAGAATTTTTCTTCATGCATTTTACAGGCGGTATTTCCCGGAGTATTTAGTTGAAAATGCACCGCAAGATAAGGAAACCATTGCAAGAACGGATATTCTGACGATTCTGAATCCGGATAAGATGCCCGGTTACGACAATGATTACGCAATGCGGGAACTGGTGACGGTGAAGGATCTGAGGAATGGGAAGACTGGTGATGAGCATATACGGAAAGCTACCTTTCCGGGATTACGCTTCTCTTCCAAATATAAAGATCGGGGTGATGAAGAATGAAACATGATAAATCTGATAATCCGTCGGGCCTGAAGAATCCCACCGGGATGGTCAGTCATCCGGGAAATGAGCCGTTTGGCTATGTGATCGGCAATCTCGATCCTACTCTTAGAGAGATGCTTGATCTGCCGGAGGAATGTGCTTCGATCGGAATCGTAAGTTCAAAGAAAAAGTCAGCGTCTGTGTTTTTCGGCGCTGATGAGGCGGTAAAATAAAGGAACGACTGCAGGCATGCAGTCGTTCCTTTATTGAATTATGATATGTTTTTTATACCGCCATTTTTAAGGATTGTTTTGCCGATTATTTCAGCGCGTTCGAATCCGAGATCGGATAATTCCCGGACAGCGGTCTCCAATGCATGAGTAAATTTTTGACACTGTTCATCAAAACATTTGAGTGCAAAACGAGTTCCGAGGCCGATTTCACTGGCAGCTGCTCTAAAAGAGTCTCTGGTGATATCGTCGAGGCTGCATTCATTGCCAATATAAAATGCCATGTCTCTGGTGCTGTCCGGATAAACGCAAGTACTTAAGATATCGTAAGCCGGGGCCAATCGAATACCTTTGAGGTGTTCATCGTAAAGCAGGGAATAATTCTTCAGATGATTGTCAGTATTACCGATCAGGTAATCAAAAATCACGATGTTCCAGAGTTTCTTCTGATCCTCGATGGGATTCGCAGAGTATTTTCTGAGAAGGTCGAACATTTGTCTGAAGTAGTCTTCTTTTTCTGTCTCGTATTTTTTTGTAGACCTGATGCCCAATGCCTGGGCGAAGTCCTCCTGATGCAGGCGGTATGGCCTTGTCATGCCGGTAATCTTTTCTGCCTCGTCTTTAAAGATTCGGTCAAATCTCTTTGTAGCGTAGAGCACATCCTCATCTTCTGATTTCCCTACGTTGATAATAAAACTTTCGGGTACTTCGATTCCCATATGCGCTGCTGTCCTGATTGCAAGCTGTTCATTGATCACAATGCCTTCAAGTCGGATGTGACTTTGTTTGACAATATGGGTGCTGGGTGCAGCACCTTTCGGGAGATACCAGTCGTTGTTCTCCTGATCATAATACAGACCGACCTTACCGGACGCACCTGTCAGAGATAAATGCGCTTTTGTTACAAGCTGTGCGGATTTCGTTGCCCCCTCTCTTGCAAGAGCGGTGACACGTTCGATGGAGAGCTTTTCATAGTCTTCGTCCCCTGCCGATTCATTTACATCTCCAATTCGGATGGCACCGAGACATTCTTTGCCCAGAGATTCTAGAATTGTGATGTAATCTCCTTCGTCGGCATGAATGTAATGTGCAACCGAGCGCCTTGTAAACCCTTCAGGAAGCAGTCCTTCAAAAAAACACCGAGTTTGTGCTGCTGAAAAAGTTTCTTCCTGGAGGGGAAGGCTGATGGAAACTGGTCTGGCATCTGCCTTCTTCAAATACTCTTTGGCATAATAAAACCGGGCGTCCTCAGGGGCATTCCCTTCAATATATCCGACATGATGCTGTATTCCATCTTTTTCAATATTGACATCCAGATTGATTTTCATGATATCGTTATTCCCTTTCCGTCAATTGAATATCCATGCCTAAAAGTCCGGCAAGATAAATAGCTTTTTCCAATTCGGCTGTCTTTTTTCCTCTTTCCAGATCTGAGATAAAACTGACACTCAGTCCACTAAACTCCGAGAGGAACCCCTGCGTATAGTGTAACTGTTTTCTTCTTTTCCGGAGCATCTCCCCGAACTGGGCTGCATTCGTAATCATCATCTTCTATTCCTCCATATCAATACTTGCGGAGCGTTTATCAGATAAATCGTGTGTACGACGAAATTTCACAAAAAAACACAAAAATAAGCCGTACGGCAAAATACTGATTGGGTACAGTATAATAACTCCGTACGGCTTTGTCAAGACATATCCATGACACTAGCGAATCATCTTCATCCATGTTTTAACATCATATCCTTTTGCAGCACATTCCGCTAATGCTGCTGCTCTTACCGGACAGGTCGCTGCCTTAGGGCATCCATTGCAGTTTTCCCTCTTGCCGCAAGGAGAACCCATCACCGGTTCTTTCGGATCATTCGTGCTGGTTGCATACAAAAAACGATTATTAAACATTTTTCCACCCTCTATCTGTTATAAATCAACAATACCCTGACTATATTATATAGCATTATTCAAAGTGTGCCTGTGAATAAAGAAATCTCTTATATGGAAAATTGTTAACTGAAAAGAGCGAACCGCTAATCATAGCGGTCCGCTCAATACTGCCGGCTGTGGGACTTGAACCCACACGGTGTTGCCACCAACGGATTTTGAGTCCGTCTCGTCTGCCAATTCCGACAAGCCGGCGCAACGAAGCTATCTTATCATAAACAGGCTTCGTTTGTCAATCTTTTCAAGTTCGCCTGATGTAGGGCTCATAGCCCCACAGGTTCGCGCGCTTGAGCTCGAGATATTCGTGATAGGCATCATCCAATATCTGTTTTTCGTTTGGAAACCGGAGCATGTGATAAGCTTCATGGAACTTATAGTATCCGGAATCTACAAAGTACTCTTCTCTCTGTGGTTTGGAATAATAGTTTTCGGCCTTCATCAGATACCAGTGGACTTGTTTATCTACTGTGTTATGGTAGGTGTTGAAGCTATAACTGCTTTTTCCGATGTATTTCACAATTTTAGCCTGAACGCCTGTCTCCTCCTTTACTTCTCTCAGTGCTGTATCCTTGAACTCTTCTCCTTCTTCTACTGTTCCTTTCGGCAGGACCCATCCGTCATACCGTTTTTTGTAATTCTTATACAGTAAAAGAATCTTTCCCCGAAATATTACCACACCGCCACAGCTTGTTGCTTTGATCATAGATATCCTCCTGTGCCGCAGGCTTGCTATAAGTGTAAGCCTGCGGGGTGTGTGTTTACTTAGCCTTACTATAACAAATTAGGAACTCTTTTTCAAGGTTTCTTGTGTGAGGGAGGATATGATGCATTATTCGTTGCCGACGATCCCTTCGTTGTCATCATACTCTTCGTAGCTTTCTTCTTCATTGCTGTCCTGATCGTTGTCGCCACTGTCATCATCTTCATCATAGCTTTCGTCGTAATTTTCGTCGTAATTTTCGTCGTAATTATCATCGTAGTTCTCGTCGGAGTCTTCTTCGTAGTTTTCGCTCTGGTCTCCATCACCGTTTTCGTCATAATTGGCGTCAGCATTGTCATTATCTTCGTAGGATTCTTCTTCTGTATCAGATTCCTTGGTCTCTTTGTCGAGCTCGTTGTTGTAATAGGATTCAAAGATTTCATGCGCGATCGGAGCGGCATATTTGCTGCCGGCACCTACATTTTCGACAAGGACGCAGACAACCAGATCGG
>CACZNZ010000033.1 GCA_902782625.1 uncultured Lachnospiraceae bacterium
AAAAAGATCAGTGTCCCTTCTTCCTTTGCGAGTGTTGCATAGTCAAGAACCTTATGCCCCTGTTTATGATCCCCTTCATGCCCGGTAATGACATGGAAAGAAGATGCGTACTCCCGATGCGTTACCGGAATCCCGCAATAGGAAGGAACGGCATAAGCGGAAGATACTCCCGGAACCACTTCAAAATCAATTCCTGCCTGATAAAGCTCTTCGCCTTCTTCTCCGCCCCGTCCGAACACAAAGGGATCTCCACCTTTGAGACGCACCACGGTCTTTCCTTCCCGTGCCAGCATGATCAAAAGTTCGTTGGTCTCATATTGCTTCAGATGATGATAAGAAGACCGCTTTCCTGCATAAATGAGTTCTGCATCCTCCCTGACTTCATTCAAAAGAGAATCTGCTGCCAGACTGTCATAGATAACCACATCCGCTTCACGGATCAGGCGGTAAGCCTTTCTGGTGATCAGTTCGTCATCCCCAGGTCCGGCGCCGATCAGATACACTTTCCCTGGATTTACCATGTGCGCAGCCCTTTCTCCAAGCATCTTTGCTGTTTCCATCAATCCACGGTCATCGATTGTTTCTCTCACTGTTTCTTTCCTCATCCGTCCGCCGTCTTTGGCAAACATGGCATGCATGACAAACTCGCCATCTTCTGCTCTGGCATACGCTGCTGCCGGGGCATTACATCCTCCCTGAATCACTTTAAGGAAGGTTCTCTCTGCTTCAAGAGCAGCTCCTGCTTCAGTACTGTGTATTTTCTGAAGCAGCGGATCCGTCTTTTCATCACCGATTCTGCTTTCTATGGCGAGAATACCCTGTCCGGCCGCAGGAAGGAACCGGTCAGGATCCAGGTATTCGATACTGATCCCTTCTTCTTTTGCCAGTCCTGCCCGCTCTATGCCAGCAGCTGCCATGATGATACCGTCATACTGGCCTTCTTTTAGTTTGCGTAGTCTTGTATGTACATTTCCACGGAGCAGTCTGATCGTGACATAGGGATTGATATCCCGAATCATCAGTTCTCTTCGAAGAGAACTCGTCCCGACGATGCTTCCTTTCGGAAGATCCTCCAGTCTCGTTCCGCTTACAGAGACAAAAGTATCTCTCATATCTGCCCGCTCCAGGGCGGCGCCGATTCCCAGTCCCTCCGGGAATTCCATCGGCATGTCTTTCGCACTGTGGACCGCAATATCGATGCTTCCGTTTAAAAGCTCTTCTTCCAGCTCCGCCGTAAAGACTCCTTTGCCGCCAAAGGAGGTCAGAGAGCGGTCAAGAACCTGATCCCCCGTGGTATCGATCTTAACAATCTCCACGGAAAGCTCCGGAAATTCCTGCATCAGCCGGTCCCGTACGATCATGGTCTGGGCCAGTGCCAGCGGGCTCTTTCTCGTTCCTATTCTGATCAAGTTACTCATGAAGTCCTCCGAACCCGTATTTATCCTGATATCCTCTTGGCGTGATCATCTTGCCTTCTTTTACATAGGTATTCGAATTACCTATAATGACGATGGAGAACATATCGATCGGTGCGTCTTTTACCTTATCCAGTGTGGTAATGCAGGATGATTCCTCTGCTCTGCCCGCATGACGGACAATACCGACAGGTGTTTTTGGATCACGGTATTTCATCAGAATATCCGCTGCTTTTTCAACATAATCCGCTCTCTTTTTACTTTTCGGATTATACAGACAAACAATCATGTCTCCCTGTCCTGCACAGTCGATTCTTTTCATGATCAGGTTGTACGGTGTCATAAGATCCGAAAGACTGATCACGGCAAAATCATGCATCAACGGTGCTCCAAGGACCGATGCAGCCATACTTGCCGCTGTAACTCCCGGCACCGTCTCGATCTCTACGTCACTCTTTTTTTCCATGGCGATCTCATGAAGGATACCTGCCATGCCATAGATTCCACTGTCCCCGGAACTGATCATCGCGATAGTTTTCCCCTCTGCGGCAAGATCCAGTGCCATGGCACAACGGTCTATTTCCTTAGTCATCGGTGTAGAAAGGTATTCTTTATCCGGAAAATACGGTTTCATCATGTCGACATAAGTCGTATATCCGGTGACAATATCTGCATTTTTTATTGCCTCAATGGCTTTTACAGTCATATGTTCATACCCGCCGGGTCCAAAACCGACTGCATACAATTTACCCATAGTAACTCCTTTTGTATTGATGTTTTATATTTAATGATTCAGACACCTGAAAAATGTCTCAAGATCCTCCGGCGAATTATTCTCCCGCACCCAGTAGAACAGATGGTCAAACGCCTTCTCCACGCCTTTATGCTCCGCCACATCGATAAAATTTGTCTTGGCAGTATGCATGATACCCAGAGATTTCTGGAAGACCATCCACTGTTCAAACTGCAGGGTGTATTCATCGAGCATATTGGAAGCGACTTTCGCTTCATGCAGCTTTTTCTCATTATTTTCTTTGGAGATTCTGGTGAAATCATCGATATTATAGTAAGCAGTATAGTCCCAGAATCTTACCCTGCTGTCGATATCCACCGGAACAGCAAGATCCACAAACACTCTGGGTTTCTTTTTCGTGATTGCAGCCTTAAGGCCGGGTTCTGTCAATGTATAATGCGGACTTGAGGTTGCCGAGATGATAACATCCATGTCCCCTGCATACTGATATCTTTCATCGTAATCTATTTCCGTGAACTCGCTTTTAAAATGTTTCGTGGAAACAACCTTGTTCTTCCTCACGGTCGTATAGATATTCACGTCTTTGTAGGACTGCAGATTCATAAGGACGGTGCCTCCGATCTTTCCGCTGGCACCGATGATCATGCAGTTTTTCCCTTTTAGTGTTCCAAGCTCTTCCTCTGCAACTTTGATCGCAAGAGTTGCTGTCGATACAGAAGTCCTGGAGAGATCCGTGTCTGTTTTGATCTTCTTGGCTGCCGTAACCGCATTTCTGAAAAATGTGTTCAGATAGACGCCTGTCGTTCCCAGCTCGCGCGCCATCTTATGGGCATCTTTTACCTGCCCCAGAATCTGGTCTTCGCCAATCACCATAGAATCAAGACCACTCGCCACGTAAAACAGATGGTCGATCGCCCGCTTTCCGTGATAGAAGAGGAGATAATCTCCAAGATTATCATCTTGCGCACCGGCTTCCTCCATAAGCACATCTTCCATGAGATTGAACACGTAGGATGTGCTTGCGCAATCGGCATAGACATACATTTCCATACGATTGCATGTGGAAAGCACCACGCACTCTGACACCTCAAGATAGGAGACCATTTTCTCCATCATCGCCTCTTGCTGCTCCTGAGTAAATGCAAATTTCTCCCGGATAGAGATCGGAGTCTTTTTATGACTGACGCTGATGATCTGTATTCCCATGTTATTTCATCCCCAATCTGTCTTTACTCTTTCGCCTGACGGAACTCGTGGCTGAATGTCTTATCATAGAGTTTGGAAAGCTCGTATTCATCTCCAAGGAAGTCTCCGACAACCGTCAATGCCGTTTTCGTGATGCCTGCCTCCCGAACTTTCTGTGCAATATTGGTCAGATTACCGATAACGATCTTCTGATCCTCCCAGGATGCCTTATAGACCACAGCTACCGGCGTATCTTCCCTGTACTCTTCTCTGAGTGTCTCGGAAAGCTCTTCGATCATACCTACCGAGAGGAAAATGATCATGGTAGAATTGTGCTTTGCCAGATCTTTCAGCTTCTCTTTCGGAGGCATCGGGGTACGTCCTTCCATCCTGGTAAGGATGACAGTCTGAGACACCCCCGGAAGTGTATATTCTTTCTGAAGTGCAGCAGCAACTGCCAGGAAGGAACTTACGCCGGGAACCACTTCATGACTGATGCCAAGGCGGTTAAGTTCATCGATCTGCTCTCTGTGCGCACCAAAGATAGCCGGATCCCCTGTGTGAACTCTGGCAACTTCAAGGCCTTTTTCATCGGCTTCTTTCATTACCTGGATCACTTCTTCCAAAGTCATTGTCGCACTGTTGTAGATCACTGCGCCCTCTTTGGCTCCTGAGAGCACCTGCTTGTTTACCAGTGATCCTGCATAAATGATGACATCTGCCTCATCAATAAGTCTTTTTCCTTTTAATGTCAGTAATTCCGGATCTCCGGGGCCTGCTCCGATAAAATGTACCATGATTTTCCTCCTTATATTCTTATTGGTTTAAGATAACATTTATTGTCGTGTCAATATCTTCTTCTGTATGCGCATTTGATACAAACATTGCTTCAAACTGAGAAGGCGCCACATAGATTCCGCTCTCGAGCATCCTGTTGAAATACTTCGCATAAGCATCTGTATCTGACGAAACTGCTCCCGCGTAATCATGCACGTCCTGTCCTGTAAAGAAAGCACTCAGTAAAGAACCAATCTGATTCACATGAAGCGGTGTTCCTGTCTTTTTCGCATATTCCCTGAAGGCTGCCGCCAGTCTCTTTGCTCTTTCTTCTATACGGGTATAGATACCGGGATCGCTCTGAAGAAGTTCGATTGTCCGGATACCTGCTGAGGTTGCCACCGGATTGCCGGAAAGGGTTCCTGCCTGGTAAACTTTCCCGACAGGGGCAACTTTCTCCATGATATCCCTGCGTCCGCCGTAGACTGCCATAGGCATTCCGCCGCCCACGATTTTACCGAGTGTCGTCAGATCCGGCTTGATTCCGAACCATTCCTGCGCTCCGCCTAATCCCAGACGGAAGCCTGTGATTACCTCATCAAATATCAGCAATGCGCCATTGTCACTGGTAATATCCCGAAGGAACGTAAGAAAACCGTCCTGTGGAAGGACCACGCCCATATTGGCGGCAACAGGTTCTACGATTATGGCCGCAATCTCATCTTTGTTATTTTCAAATAATTCCCTTACCGAATCTTCATCATTAAACAACGCAACCAGGGTCTGCTGTGCATAAGATGCCGGCACTCCGCCGCTGTCGGGTACGGACTGTGTCAGTGCAGCTGATCCCGCCTGCACAAGAAGTCCGTCCGAGTGTCCGTGATAGCAGCCTTTGAATTTGATGATCTTATCCCTTCCGGTATAACCTCTGGCCGCCCGGATTGCACTCATGGTAGCTTCCGTTCCTGAATTCACCATTCTGACCATCTCCATGGAAGGAATACATTCACGGATCAACGCTGCCAGCTGATTCTCTTTTCCGGTGGGGGCGCCAAATGTCAGCCCGTCATAGCATGCCTTTACTACCGCTTCAATGACTTCCGGATGGGCATGACCCAGGATTCCGGGTCCCCACGAGCATACATAGTCTATATATCCGTTTCCGTCAACATCATAGATTCTGTCTCCTTTTCCATGATCGATAAAAAGCGGATTTCTTCCAACTGAGCCAAATGCACGAACCGGGGAATTCACTCCGCCTGGCATCAGATCTTTCGCAACTTTGTACAATTCGTCTGATTTTCTTGTATTCATATTGCCTCCTGAAACATTGTTAAATTATGTTATATAACAAGTTTTTGTTCTTAATTTCACACCTCGTGCTATTATAGCACGAAACATTTCTTTTCTAAAGAGATATTTGTGTGTTTTATCTTTTTAAATGGTGTAATTTATGATAGGATAATGCAAGAAATAATAGGGGGAAAAGATAATGGAGACTCTTCATACGGAAACAATTGCATACTTCTATCTGACAGATGAAGGGGCTGACCTGGTGGAGAAATTATGTGCCGCTTACCCGGGAGCCTGTTATGGCAAAGATCACTTTAAAGACAACTTAAAGAAAGCCTTCTTGCAGTATGATAATCTCGTATGCGTGATGGCAACGGGTATCGTCGTCCGTATTCTGGCTCCACTTCTTGTCCACAAGACAAGTGATCCTGCTGTTGTTGTCATGGACCAGAATGGTCAGTTTGCCATCAGTCTTCTTTCCGGTCATCTTGGAGGGGCTAATGACCTTGCCAGAAAAATGGCTGCAGTAAGCAAAGGAGTGCCTGTGATAACGACAGCCACCGATGTTGCCGGGAAACTTTCTTTTGACGTCTTTGCTAAAAGCAATAATCTGGCTATAGAAAATATCGGTATCTTAAAAAAGGTCAGCGGTGCCATTCTTTCCGATCAGAAAGTTCTTGTTGTCACCGACAAAGACTACCCTTCCCTGCAGAATGAAAAATCTTATTTAAATATCATTAGTACCGATCGGTTTTCCACAAAAAAATATCACGATGATGGGACTGCCATCGTCGTGATTGATGAAAAATATACGGTTCATGATGCGGATGAAACCCGCCCTGTACTCTATCTGCGTCCCAGAACCATCTGTGCGGGAATCGGATGCAAACGGGGCATGGATGGAGCATCGATTGAAAAAGCACTGCTTGCCACGCTTGCAAGACTCGGAATCTCGCCATATGCTTTGCGCTGTCTTGCTACCATCCCGTTAAAGGCGGACGAACCAGGCATCATCGAGACTGCAGACAAAAGAAAGGTGCCACTTGTGGTGATCGATACCAAGGAGATTGAAGAACTCGATCTGTCCTCTCTTAAGATCAACACTTCGAACTTTGTTGCCGCACAGACCGGTGTGCTGTCTGTATCCACCGCGAGTGCCTATCTCGCCAGCGGCAGAGGTGAGATCCTTGTGGATAAAGACAAATACAAAGGAATCACCATTGCCATCGCCAAGTGCCCGTAACTCTATGGCTTCTGCATTTCAGAAAGGACATCTCGAAAGCACAGTGTCCCACCAAAAAGATCGAGAGCACTTCCTATGGTTACATCCACATGGTCTTTGCCAAGAATCTTCAATTGCCTGACATCTTCAAGCGAAGATACCCCTCCGGCATAAGTAACCGGTATCCGGTCCCACTGTCCGAGTAGCGTTACAAGTGACGCCTCGATCCCAGAAGCCTTCCCTTCCACATCTACTGCGTGGATCAGGAATTCATCACAATAGGAAGATAATTCGTCAAGTATCTCCCGGGTAAGTTTTACCCGGGTGAATTTTTGCCATCGGTCTGTGACGATATAATAATCATCATCTTTTCTTCGACAGCTGAGGTCAAGTACCAGATGTTTTTTCCCTGCTGCTCTTACCATCCGCTCCAGGTTTTCGTAATGTATTTCTCCATCACGGAACACATAAGAAGTCACGATGACATGAGAAGCACCTTCCCGAAGAAAGGCTTCTGCATTCTCCGGCCGCATACCGCCGCCGATCATCAGACCGTTCGGGTATGCCCGCAGGGCTTCT
>CACZNZ010000034.1 GCA_902782625.1 uncultured Lachnospiraceae bacterium
CCGGAGATCAACTGGTGCATGCCGCTGGGAAAATACGCTGATTACCTCATACGCGTCGGCAAGGCGGTCAGAGTCACACGTGAAGAATATATGGCACGGCTCGAGGAAGCCGACAAGCGCGGATATGTGCATAACGTTTCCAATCATGACGGTCCGAGCCCCATCGAATACATCTGCAACTGTGATTATCAATCCTGCATGAGTATCAGAGGTTCCAGCTATACCGGTGCTTCCAATTTACAGAAATCAAATTTTGTTGCCGAAGTGACCGAGACAGACTGTGTTGCCTGCGGAAACTGTGTGGAGAAATGTCCTGCTAACGCGGTCAGACTGGGCAGAAAGCTGCCCCAGCATAAACCCATCGAATACTCAAAAGCTGAATTCCCGCCGGAAATGAATGCTCTCAGCTGGGGACCGGAAAAATTCCATCCGGATTATCTTTATACCAGAGTACCGATGTGGTCTGAGACGGGGACCGCTCCCTGCAAGACGAATTGCCCCGCGCATATCGCTGTCCAGGGCTATCTGCGGATGGCAGCGCAGGGCCGCTATGATGATGCGCTGAAACTGATCAAGCAAGAAAACCCCTTGCCCGCGATCTGCGGTACCATCTGTAACCGCCGCTGCGAGCAGGTCTGCACCAGAGGTGATGTAGACGAAGCTGTGTCCATCGACGAAGTAAAAAAATTCATTGCTTATCGGGAACTGAAAGAAGAAAACCGCTTCATCCCCGAAAAGCTGCGTGACTACGGCAAAAAGCTGGCCATCATCGGCGCCGGTCCGGCCGGTCTTTCCTGCGCATATTATCTGGCGATCGAAGGTCATGAAGTGACTGTATTCGACAAAAACAAAGAGCCGGGCGGAATGCTGCGATACGGGCTTCCTTCCTTCAGGCTGGAAAAGGATGTCGTCGCATCAGAGATCGATGTCCTCCGAGCTCTGGGTGTTGAATTCAAATGCGGTGTTGAAGTCGGAAAAGACATCACCATCCAAGAGCTCCGTGAACAGGGTTACAAAGCGTTCTTCCTCGGTGTAGGTCTCCAAAACGGAGGAAACCTGGGAATCGAAGGCGATGACGCTGAAGGAGTTTATTCCGGTATCGACTATATTTACGATGTGAACGGTGAAGGAACCATCAAGCTCAGTGGAAACGTCGTCGTAATCGGCGGCGGTAATATCGGAGCAGACATCGCCAGAACCGCGATCCGTCAGGGCGCAGAGAACGTGGACCTCTATTGCCTGGAAAGCTACGAAGATATGCCGATGGGCGAAGAAGATAAGGAATTATGCGAAAGCGAAGGAATCAAGATCCACGCCGGATGGGGGCAGACCCGCATCCTCACTGAAAACGGAAAATGTGTTGGAATCGATTTCCGCAAATGTCTGCAAGTCAAAGACGAAGAAGGCAGATTCAATCCGCAGTTCGATGACACCGTGACAGAAACTTGTAAATGTTCAACCGTTCTTTACTGCATTGGACAGAAAGTCGACTGGAAACAGCTGTTAAAAGGAACCGGTGTCACATTCAATCCAAATGGCACTGCCATCGCGGATCCCCTTACCTATCAGACTGCCGAGCCGGACATCTTTGTTGCGGGCGACGCGCTGACCGGTCAAAAGTTCGCCATTGATGCCATCGCCGGCGGAAAGCAAGCCGCTATTTCCATGAACCGCTTCGCCTGGGATCACAACCTCAAGATCGGTCGTACCGGCCGGGATTATCAGTCGATCGACAAAGAAGATATGAATATCGAAAGCTATGATACCGCAAAACGTCAAAAGCCTCCGATCGATCTCTCGAAAAAGATCACGATGCGCGATGAGCGCGGTGTATTCACGGAAGAACAAGTTCAAATCGAAACGGCTCGCTGCCTCAAGTGCGGCGCAGCGCATGTAGACGAGAATCTTTGTATCGGATGCGGCGTTTGTACGACCAGATGCAATATTGATGCCATCACCCTCAAGCAAAAATACAATGAGGTTCCCGTGCCAAACGAACTGCTGATGGCCGATATTGGAAAGGAAGTCTTGAGGAGACGGGATGCGCTCTATGATGGCAAGCCGATCCAGAAAGCGGTCGCATCGATGATGATCAAGAAAGCAATCAAAAAGAAGCCTTTGAAAAAAGCAAAACCAAGGAAGTGGTAACATGCATGAAATCGGAATGCTGCGCCAGGCAGCCGAACTGGCAGATCGTATAGCTGAAGAAAACGGATCCGATGAAGTTCAGGAAATCGTAATCGAACTGGGCGAACTCGCAGGCGTCGTACCCCAGATCTTTACGGATTATTTCGGATACTTCTCAGAACAATATCCCCGCCTGAAAAACACGGAACTGAAACTTCATACCGTAAAGGGCGAAGGCCTCTGCAGTGACTGTAAATGCCTTTACAACATCATGAAGCAGGAAGGGACCTGTCCAAGATGCGGCAGTAAAGAAAAGATGGTTTTGGGAGGAACAGAAGTCAAAGTGGTCAGCGTTACTTGCTGACCACTTGTTGTCATCCATCGATATGACCCGGTTGTCATCCATCGATATGACCCGGCTTAGTTGCCTGCTATTGACGGGCATCTATGAAACTGTTAGCTTAAAGCATATAACACCATTCACACAACGCACGACAAACCGCTTA
>CACZNZ010000035.1 GCA_902782625.1 uncultured Lachnospiraceae bacterium
AAGAATCCACATACTGGTAAAGCCATGGTCTCCCGAATGTTTCCTGACGAAGCATGCCAAAATCAACCTGCGGATCAGGGAACATCTGCCTGGAAAAATACCGTTTTGGCCTGTTCATCACCTGAAACACAAGTTTTCTGCTTCGGTCTCCTCCTGCAAGCTGCATATATGCAATCAGATCTCTTGCGATCCAGTGCTGAAACATATTCGGAATCACATCCTGCATGGTGAAGGAGATATTCTGTTCCATAAGCCTGGCAATCAGTTGTCTTGGCTGATTCCTGGTACGGAAAATCACTGCCATATCTTCGAGCGCTATCCCGTTTTTATGAAACTCCCTGATTTTTTCAGCAATTTTAATACTCTCATCAAAGCCACTGTCGAATGTCTCAAACTGAATCGGTTCTTTCTTTCCACGATACGATTCGAGATCTTTGGGAAATCTCTTATGGTTTTTTTCAATCAGATTCCTTGCGCCTTCCACAATCTGTGCGCTGCATCGGTAGTTGATGCCAAGGACAACCTTATACACATCCGGATAATCTTTTTCGAAGCCCAGCATGATCTCCGGTCTTGCACCGCGAAACCGGTAAATCGACTGGTCGTCATCACCCACCACAAAGAGATTTCTCCTTTTTTCCGCAAGCATTTTGACAATTCTATACTGTACTTTATTGATATCCTGGAACTCATCGATCAGGATATAGCGGAACTTATCCTGCCACATGGCAAGGATATCCGGCCGTTTTTCGAGAAGTTCACAGCAGAAAACCAGAATGTCATCAAAATCGATCAGCCCGTCCTGCCGCAGCCTGGTCTCATATTCCCGGAAAATCTTTGCAAACATTTCATCAGAACAGTAATTACTGTGAAAATATTCCAGAGAAAGCATCTCACCTTTCAGATAACTGATCTCTCCGATGATCCCTGTGATGAATTCTTTTTCATCTTCCATCTCGAGTTCCAGTGATTCGATGCATTTTCTGACATACTGTCTCCGGGTTTCTTCCTGAATGATCTGTCCGGCATGGTAGTGATAAGCATGGCGAAGGATCATAAAGAACACAGAATGGAGGGTGCCGAATGTCACAGGAGTACTTTCCGTCCCGTTTAAAGCAAGAAATCTCCTCTTCATCTCCACTGCAGCGGCTCTTGTAAATGTGATAACAAGAATATGGGACGGATGGATTTTACGCTGTTGGATCAGCCATCGCACCCTGTATGTGATTACCAGGGTTTTCCCCGAACCCGGGCCGGCCATGACCATCACAGGTCCGTCTCCGGCTTTTATTGCTTTTTTCTGTTCTTCGTTAAACTGTTTTTTACTCATACCAAACCAACATGAAAAAAGAGATAAAAGGGTGCCAGAGACACCCTTTTACCCCAATTGTATATTTGTTTGTCCTTGAAAGGATTATTTCTTTGCTACAGACTCAAGATACTCTTTTACTTCTGCTTCCGTAACAAGGCTCATCGCTTTCTCTGCTACTTCTTTTGCTTCATCCATGGTCCACAGAGAGATAACCTTTCTGGTGGTAAGGATGGAGGTTGCACTCACACTGAATTCATCCATGCCGAATGCCAGCAGAAGCGGAGCAAGCAACGGATCTGCAGCAGCCTCACCGCACATACCGACAATAGCGCCACCTTCTTTACCGCATTTGATCACGCGCTCGATGGCACGGAGTACAGCAGGATTGTATGAGGAATAAAGATAAGCAACATCAGGATTACCACGGTCAGCACACATGGTGTATCCAGTCAGATCGTTTGTACCGATACTGAAGAAATCTGCCTCTTTTGCAAATGCATCTGCCATCAGCGCGGAAGCAGGTGTCTCAACCATGATACCTACTTTGATATCATTATTGTACGGAATTCCTTTCTCATCAAGGTCTGCCTTAAGTTCATCAAGGATTGCCTTTACTTCACGAATCTCGTCAAGACAGGTGATCATCGGCACCATGATGCGGATATCGCCATATGCGCTTGCACGAAGGAGTGCACGAAGCTGCGGACGATAGATATCGTCTCTGTTAAGGCAAAGACGTACTGCACGATAACCGAGGAACGGATTCTCTTCTTTCGGAAGATTCAGATAAGGAATCTCTTTGTCTCCGCCCACATCAAGTGTTCGGATGATAACCGGTTTTCCTTCTAATGTCTGAGCAACACTCTTGTATGCCTCAAACTGCTCTTCTTCTGTAGGAACATTCGGGCGATCCATGAAGAGGAACTCTGTACGGAAGAGACCAACGCCTTCTCCGTCACATTCCACAACCTTCTTTGCATCTTCAGGTTTTCCGATGTTCGCACAAAGCTCAACCTGATGTCCGTCTGCCGTAACGGTTGCCTTGCCGACAAATTTCTGTAATGCAGCTTTCTCCTCGAGGAAGATTCTGCGTTTTTCTTTATACTCTTCTACAACTGCTTCTTCCGGCTCAAGGAAAACTTCACCGGTGTCGCCGTCAAGGACAACACTCATTCCGTTTTCCACTTTCTTTGTGATATCCGGAATACTCAGTACTGCAGGGATCTCACGTGCTCTTGCAAGAATCGCGGAATGAGAAGTCTTTCCGCCGATCTCTGTCAGGATACCTGCAACATTTTCTGCATTGATACTTGCTGTCATGGACGGGGTAAGATCTTCCGCTACAAGGATTGTATTCTCCGGAAGGTTACCGAGATCCACCTCTTCTACATTAAGAAGAGTCTTGATCAGTCTGGTTTTGATGTCATTGACATCCGTCGCACGCTGCTGGAACATCTCATCCTCAAGAGATGCGAAAAGATCTCTGAAGGTATTACATGTCTGCTCAACAGCTGCTTCTGCGTTCATCAGGGCATCTCCGATACAGCTTTCAATCTGCCCTGTCATCTCCGGATCCATGAGAAGGAGCATATGTCCCTCGAGAATCTCAGCTTCTTTCTCGCCGACTCTCTCTCTCATGTCATCAGCCATAGCCTGTGTTTTGGCGATGGTTTTTTCCAATGCATTTTGGAAACGTGATTTCTCTGCTTCCCCGTCAGTAACGGTTGTTGTCTTGAATTCTAAAGACGGCTCTGTTACAAGAACAACAGATCCGATGCCGATGCCGGCAGAAGCTCCAATACCAGTATACATTATATTCACCTCGTTAAATCAATATATAGGACTTAGGGTGGAAAGAAAACCGTACGATACAGTATCCTGCCACCCTAATACTCTTACATCAATTTCTATGATCCTATCAAAAAGTCAATTACTCTCCTAAACCGGATTCGATCAGTTCAACTGCAGTCTTAAGTGCGTCTTCCTCGTCCGGTCCGTCACACTGGATCTCAATCTCGGAACCGCATTTGATACATGCGCCGATGATGTTCAGAAGGCTCTTGCCGTTTGTTGATTTTCCGTTGTAAATAATGTTAACATCGCTCTGGAATTTAGCTACGCCTTTTGCGAAAACGCCTGCCGGTCTCATGTGAAGTCCCTGTGGGTTGTTGATTGTAATTTTTTGTGATACCATAATGCTTACTCCTTTTCTGAAATAATATTGATAAGATTACGAGATGATGGTTGCCATTGCATAAGTAATGCCTCCCCAGTCAGTATTATACATGCCCCTTCTGAGAATACAGCCTGTCCAGCCCATCAATATGACTACAATTGTTTAAATGCAAGTCATTTCTTTGTGCTTTATTACACTAACTTCCATCTCTCAGTCTTGAATATTTTATCATTATTTGTATAGAGTGTCAACCGACAGTCTATTCGTTTCCTGCTCTCTGTGCAATTCTTATATCCTGGTAGAAAGAAAGATATATTCTTTTTTTGCCTTCTCATCATCAGGATACATTTCCACATAATCTTTCGCCGCTTCATAGGCTGCCTGATAGTCCTGACGGCTTTCACTGACAATGATTTTCTCAAACAGAAAGTCCGCCTTATGCCCGCTGTCTTCCTTCAGGCCCTGATCGATACATGCAAGTGCCGCATCATAGTCCTTCCGGGCAATATACAGATCTGCCTGTTTCAGAAGAAAGCTGCTGTCCTTCGTCTTTTCCCATCCTTTTTTGAACGTAGCGACAGCCTCTTTATCATTACCGGCCTTCAGATAGCTCTCCCCTTTCATGGAATAAAACAAAGGATTGGTATCATCGGAATCAATCAGAGAATCATAGATCACGGATGCTTTATCATATTCTTCGAGTTCAAAATAGCTGTCCGCAAGATAACACCTCATATCATCGTCGAGTTTTTCTGAGAACATGGCATGTCTTTTGAGGGCTTTTTTCAGATATCTGATAGACTTCGTATAATCCTCTTCCTTAAAATAGAGCAGTGCATTTTCCCGGTACTTTATTTTGCGGGAATACTGTCTCCACTGCCATCCGCAGATGACAATTGTCAAAACGATCAGAGCCAGGATCGTTCTGCGAACCCATTTCATCATAAATATACTCCTCCTGCCTTCTCTTGAACTTCTGTATTATACAGGAAAAGAGAATCCCCTGACGGAATTCTCTTTCCTGTAAACATAAAATTATTTTCTTAATCCTAACTGTGCAATCAGTGTTCTGTAACGGGTGATATCCTTACTTCTTAAGTAGCCGAGAAGATTCCTTCTCTGTCCTACCATCTTAAGGAGTCCTCTTCTGGAATGATGATCCTTCGGATTCTCTTTAAAATGGTTCTGAAGATCGTTGATTCTTGCTGTAAGGATGGCAATCTGAACCTCAGGAGATCCTGTATCGCCTTCACTTCTTCCGTAC
>CACZNZ010000036.1 GCA_902782625.1 uncultured Lachnospiraceae bacterium
CCAGCCGTACGGAATTCCCTGATATCTGCTCTGTACATCAAACATTGACGTCGGCAGCTTTGTACGATCCTGCACGATCAAGTATTCCTCAACTTTGGCTGCCGCATCCCTATTGGGTTCCGCCCCTTTTATAAAATTTCCGTTTAAAATCTCTACTATATCCGCATCCGTCTCGGCATTCTCTTCAATCAGCCCAAGATCGCTATAGACATGCATCACCAGATACTCCAGTGCCTGATCAATCCGTGATTTAGCATCACCGCTTTTAATTTCGATATGCTCACCGTCAACATAGAACGCTGCTTTTTCGATTGCCTTTTTCAGTTCCTCCATTGCAGCCACTTCATACCGGCCAGCCTCATCTTGCTGGTCTCGTATAATATCCTGCATGGACTTTGGAAGCTGCGCCACGTTCCGCTGTTTTACATACTTGCGGATCTTCATAGCGCTTTCCAGCGACTCGTAATAGGGAGAATCAGACAATACAACAATAGCCTGACCTTTAGATTCAGCCATTAGACGCAGTTCATTCTTTTCCACTGCATCTGTGGCTACCGTCAGAAAGCGCAGCTTCATTCCACCGGTCACACTACCGGAAGTAATGCCATCCACCATTTTGTCAAAATCAAAATCATATTTTCCGTAGCGATACTTCTTTGTGGTATAGATTTCCGCATAGATCATCCGAGATATACGCTCTACGATCGTTGCAGTATCAACATTTGTATTCTTGATCTCGCGGGCAATATCCTGTTCCTCATCAGTCAAGAAATTGTAGGCATCTCCGGTGCGTCCAATGTAGTTTTGGCTCATCAGGCGGCTCAAAGAATCTATGATCCTTTCACGCATAATAACCTTTTGCGGATCAACACTGTCAGCCATCAATATAACAATGTTTTCAACGTTTGCCGGGATGTCGTCCACATAACGGATAAGATACAAAAGTTTCAGAACATCCGTATCCTGTGGTTCAAGGCCTGCGCCATTTTCCGCTGCATTCTGGCAGCGCTCAATCACACGGCGGATCGAGCTGTCAAGGAAGGTATGCACTGTATCATAGAACCGGAAGAAAGGTACCAGCGCATGCTCGTCCCGCTGCTGGATCTTCTGAGTGGCTTCCTGGAAACCGGAAAGCATTGAGCGCTCGCCACCGGACAAATGTTTGCCGGAATTACCGTGTTTACGGATCTCAGCAAATACCTTTTGCATAATGATGAATTGATAAGGTACAAACGGATAGTTGACCACGAATGCCCCGGGGCCCGCATAGCCACCCAAGTCTAATTGAGCATCCTTAAACTTGAACAGATTCTTTAACGCCGCTGCATTTTTGTCATATACAGTATCTAATATTTTTTCCGCTACCGGTTTCTTCTTCAGAATACGTTTCTGAATAACTTCGTCGACAGAAGAAGAAGATAGAGACAGCCTCGTTTTAAAGCGGGCCTGGATGCGAGAGAACTCGTCAGCACGGACCTTGATAATCTCGTCGATTGCCTCCTGGCCTGTACACATGATCCAGACTTTACCGCCGCACTCACTGCCTATTTTTTCTATTAGCGACTGGAGATTGAGCAGCATGTCCGTATCCGTGCCGACATACTGTCCTACTTCGTCAACCATAAATAATAAGCGGAAGTCCTGCGGCTTGCTTTTAACATAAGCCTTGATATCTTCAACGAGGCGGGCAATAGAAAACTCCACGGCACTTTTATCGTGGAACCAGCGTTTGGCATCTTCTTCGCTCATATCGAGCACTTCCATCAGTGTCGGAATTATAACTTTTCCGTTAAACGCAAACGCCTTTCTCTGATCAATCCATCTTTTTCCCTTCTTTTCTTCAAAAACCCGCCTGAATTCTTCGGTCTTTCCAATCTGGTCAATATACTGCTCAAGCATGGCGACTTTCAGATTCTCACCATAAAAACCAAGGTGGGTATAGAACATCTTGGCAAAGACACGCAGAACGGCGGTCTTGTCCTTATTAATAGAGCCTTCGACATCGATATTGAAAAGGATCGTCTCTGTTTCACTTCTGGTAGACTTGTCGATCAGCATAAAGGTCGCTGGATCGTCTTCAAACTTTTTACGGAACATTTCGACAGTGGAAACACCTTCTATATCCTTGTTTTCCAAGATATATGACAGCATTTTAAGGAAGTGGGATTTACCACTTCCAAAAAATCCGGAGATCCATACTCCGATATCATCGGTCGGTGCTCCAAACGCTTCACTGTAATAATCAAAGAAATTGATGAAGTGCTTCTTTAGTTCTCTGGTAATAACATATTCCCGAACTTCTTGTTCAATGACCTCTGTATTGTCCTGATCAACTTTAATGACACCATTAATAGGACGGTTAATGTCCTCTGCAAACATTTCACGAATAATCATGCCTTACGTCCCCCTCACATAATATTGAATGCCCTGTAGTGATCCTTGGGCTGTAGTCTGCTAAATAGTTTCAGATCATAACCACTGTATTCTCCCGGATAGAATACAAGAATAGGGTTGTTGGGATAATAAACTGTGAGCGGCTCCAACAGATTGCTGACTCGCATAAACGGATACACATCTCCTATTCCGGTTAGCAGTAGGACATCCCCATTTTTGTGAGGGATATTCTTTATGATTTCAAGATAATCGTCTATCACAACACTGCTTTCCAATTCAGCTAACGTAGCCTTTGGTCCATCAGTTTCTTCCATTTCGACAATTGAATCTACAATGTCCATGTCTTCACAGATTGAAAGAAACACCTTATATAAATTGCATTCAATAATACTGCTTTTCAATGAAGTATCAGTTTTGATCTGTTCTGTGAATCTGCGTACTATCATCTCATCTTTCGGATCGTAGCAGAAGATCCGAATATTTACTTCATTGCTGAGGCCCTTGCCTTCCAGGAAATCTCGGTCCTGCATTAAGGCCCGCAGATTGTCCAGTCGTTCCATGATATTGCTCTTCTTTTGCATATGAC
>CACZNZ010000037.1 GCA_902782625.1 uncultured Lachnospiraceae bacterium
AGTTCTGTCCCTTCTTCGTCATCAATCTGCGCCATCGCTGTGATGACACTATCATATGTCAGTTTGTCATAGCCAACAAACTGCGTTGTAATGGAAAGAGGAAGCTGTTCATATACGGTAGCATCTGCTCCCATATAATTGGTGCCTTTTCTGGCTGCACGCGCACGTTGTCTCTGCTCTTCCATACGGGCGCTGAAGCCTTCCTCATCCACACTGTACCCTTTTTCCTCCAGGATCTCTTTGGTAAGATCGACCGGGAATCCGTAAGTATCATAAAGCTTGAAAGTATCTTCTCCGGAGAGGACTTTCCCGCCTGATGCCTCCAGTTTCTCTTCCAGACCTGCCAGGATGGATAATCCCTGGTCGATGGTCTTATTAAAGTTCTTCTCTTCCTGAGAAAGCTGGTTAAAGATAAATGCTTTCTTCTCTTCCAACTCCGGATAACCGTCTTTGGATCCCTCGATCACGGTTTTAGAAAGTTCGGCAAGGAAATCTCCTTTGATGCCAAGAAGTCTTCCGTGTCTTGCGGCACGACGGATGATCCGGCGAAGAACATACCCTCTGCCTTCATTCGTCGGTTTGATACCGTCGGAGATCATGAAAGTCGCCGAACGGATATGATCCGTAATCAGGCGGATAGAGATATCATCCTTTTCGTTTTCTTTATAGGTCTTGCCGGCAAGCTCGCAGACTTTCTGACGCAGAGAACAGATCGTATCCACATCAAAGATGGAATCCACATCCTGCACTACTACCGCAAGCCTCTCGAGTCCCATACCGGTATCAATATTCTTGTTTTCCAGTGTCGTATAATTATTGTGGCCGTCATTGTCGAACTGGGTAAATACGTTATTCCACACTTCCATATAGCGGTCACAGTCACATCCTACTTCACAGTCAGGCTTTCCGCAGCCATACTGCTCCCCGCGGTCGTAATAGATCTCGGAACACGGTCCGCACGGACCCGCGCCATGCTCCCAGAAGTTATCCTCCTTGCCGAACTTATAGATACGTTCCGGTGCAATACCGATCTTGTCACGCCAGATCGCAAATGCCTCATCATCCTCCAGATATACGGACGGATAGAGACGAGCCGGATCAAGTCCCACAACATCGGTCAGAAATTCCCAGGACCATTCAATTGCTTCTTCTTTAAAGTAATCTCCGAAGGAAAAATTACCGAGCATCTCAAAAAATGTACCATGTCTGGCAGTCTTGCCGACATTCTCGATATCCCCTGTACGGATACATTTCTGACAAGTTGCCACACGCTTGCAGGGTGGAATCTCCTGCCCTGTAAAGTAAGGCTTTAACGGTGCCATACCCGCATTGATCAGCAACAGGCTCTTATCATTATGCGGAACCAGGGAAAAGCTGTTCATTATCAGGTGACCTTTTGACTTAAAGAAATCCAGAAACATTTTCCGGAGTTCATTTACCCCATATTTTTTCAAAATCTTATCCTCCATCTCAGGCTTCCTCTTTCTTCTCGTTCTCCTCAAGCTTTTGATTCTTGCTGATTCGAAGCTTCTTTCCGCAGACAACACCTGCTGCTGCCACGCAGACAAATACAATAAATGTTATCAGATAACGGATAAAAGCTGCCAGTACTGCCGTCATGAGCAAGCCTCCTTTCTTTCAATCTTTCCCCTTTGAAACCTTCACCGGGGAAAGCTGCGCAAAATCATAGAAAATTATATCAAAATCCATTTGAAAAATCAATTACTAATGGCGTTCAGCAAGTTCGTCGGTTATTTCTTTCCAGGTGATATCGCACTGGGCCATTAAAACCATCATGTGATAAAGATAATCACAGATCTCGTATTTCAATTCTTCGGCATCAGGATTTTTGGCCGCAATCACGATTTCCGTTGCCTCTTCACCACATTTTTTTAGAATCTTGTCAATCCCCTGATCAAACAGATAATTCGTATAGGATCCTTCCTTCGGATGTTCCTTACGGTCGGTGATCGTATCATAAACCTGCTCAAAAACTTCAAGCGGATTATGGGCATTGTATTCTTTTTTTGCAAGCGGTGTGAAGAAACAGGTCCTGTTTCCGGTATGGCATGCCGCGCCGATCTGTGCTACTTTCGCAAGAATGGTATCTTTGTCACAATCGATCGTCAGGGACTTTACATACTGATAATGACCGGAAGTATCTCCTTTTGTCCACAGTTCATTTCTGCTCCTGCTGAAATAGGTCATCCTGCCTGTCTTGATCGTCATCTCATAGGACTCTTTGGTCATATAGGCAAGCATCAGCACCTCACCGGTACGGTAATCCTGCGTGATACATGGCACCATTCCGTCTGCATTGGTCTTAAATTCATCAAACAGGATATTGCTTTCAAATGTATAGACTGGAATCTTCCGAGTAAGAAGATCCTGTTTAAGATCCATGACATTAATCTTGTCGTCTCCGGGAAAAACCAGTCCGGACGGCATAGTCATACAGACTGCCTGGCTGATGTCTTCCAGGGCGGATGATTCCGCATAACAGAACATAGGAATCTCCAGTTTTACTGAAAGATAGTCCATGGTTCTGGCCAGAGATGGATCGGTGGTATCCCCGGTTACCGCCACGCCGCCTAAGGACGTCTTCTCTACGGCATCAAGAACCGCCGCCAGTGTTTCCTCCGGTTCGCCTGCCGGGAAGCTCATCCACACTCTTTCACTGCCGAACCGTGCAGCCGCTTCCTTCACGGCATCGTAATCCTCTTTGTCTGCCTCGGCGACCACGCATTTTGCCCCCGCATAGATCAGTTTCTTTACATCCTCAAAGCGGTGGATCTTTGCGCTGACATACAAAGGCACATCCGCATTGCGATAGATTTCTCTAATCACCTTGATGGCGGCTTCTTTATCCCCGGAAGCATCAAAATACAAGGCATCTGCACCGCAAAGATCATACCAGGATGCCAGTTCTTTTACTTGTTCTGCCGTCACTGCCGGTATCAATCTGACTTTCTTCATGACAAGGTCCCCTTTGTTGATAAAACATCCGTGATTCTTTGATCATAGGAAGTTGCTTCATCAAGCGC
>CACZNZ010000038.1 GCA_902782625.1 uncultured Lachnospiraceae bacterium
AGTGAGGAATATGATATAGATTTTGATGTACCGGAAGAGGAGCTTCTTGCTCTGCATACTGTAGGAGATGTTATTGAGTTTTTGAAGCAGCACGGGATTGAAGAGTGATCCTGAAGGATCGGACGTGAGAAAGGGGAACTCAGATGGCAACAGATATTGGAATTGATTTAGGTACAGCGAGTATACTGGTATATGTAAAAGGAAAAGGAGTTGTGCTCAAGGAGCCTTCTGTTGTTGCTTTTGATGTAGATACCAGAAAGATTAAAGCAATCGGAGAAGAAGCCCGTCTGATGATTGGCCGTACGCCGGGAAATATCGTAGCCGTAAGGCCTTTGAGACAGGGCGTGATCAGCGATTATTCCGTGACGGAAAAGATGCTCAAGTATTTTGTGCATAAAGCAGTCGGAAAGAGCCTTTTTGGCAGAAAGCCACGTATTTCGGTTTGTGTGCCGAGTGGTGTGACAGAAGTAGAGAAGAAAGCCGTAGAAGATGCGACCTATGCAGCAGGAGCCAGAGATGTTAAGATCATTGAGGAGCCAGTGGCAGCGGCGATTGGTGCCGGCATCGATATTGCAAAGCCATGCGGGAATATGATCGTCGACATCGGAGGAGGAACATCAGATATTGCCGTAATCTCTCTTGGCGGTACGGTGGTAAGTACGTCGATCAAGGTTGCCGGAGACGATTTTGATGAAGCGATTGTACGTTATATGAGGAAGAAGCATAATCTCTTGATTGGCGACCGTACGGCAGAAGATATCAAGATTCAGGTAGGAAGTGCCTATGCACGTGCAGAGGAATCTTCTATTGAAGTTAGAGGACGTAACCTGGTTACAGGTCTTCCAAAGACAGTGGCGGTTACTTCTGAAGAGACAAGGGAAGCGCTGAAAGAAGCAACAGCTCAGATCGTGGAGGCTGTACACAGTGTGCTCGAGAGAACACCACCGGAACTGGCAGCAGATATCTCCGACAGGGGAATCGTTTTAACCGGTGGCGGCAGCATGCTTCAGGGTCTGGAACAGTTGATTGAAGAAAAAACCGGAATTACAACGATGACAGCAGATGATCCGATGACAGCAGTTGCCATCGGAACAGGTCAGTTCATTGAATATCTGGGTGGTAGATAAGATGGAGAATTTGGAGGGCTATATCAGTCATATCCGATTTCATAATGAAGAGAACGGTTATACCGTGCTCGAACTGGAAACAGCCCACGGGGATGAGATCCTCGTGGGATATTTTCATTATATAGATGAAGGGGAATACATCAGCGCGGAATGTGAATTTAAAGATCATCCTGTACATGGTCCGCAGTATGAGATGCGGTCATACACGATCAAGAAACCTGACAATAAAGAAGCGATGGAACGCTATCTGTCCTCAGGTGCCATTAAGGGCATAGGTCCTGCTCTCGCAAAAAGGATTATAAAGAAATTCAAAGGCGAGGCCTTTGAGATTATGGAGAAAGAACCTGAACGACTTGCCGAGGTCAAAGGCATCTCTCTGAAAAAAGCGATGGATATGGCGATCCAGTTTCAGGAAAAACAGGACATGCGTCAAGCGATGATGTTCCTGTCCGAATATGGCATCAGCAGCCATTTTGCAGTGAAAATCTATGAGGAATACGGGGAGCGGCTGTATGATGTTTTAAAGAACAACCCCTATCGATTGGCGGAAGATATCCATGGTATAGGGTTTAAAGCGGCAGATGCGATTGCGGCAAAAGCAGGCATCGCCCCGGATTCCGAATTCAGAATCTGTGCGGCGATGTTGTATATCCTTCAGCAGGCAGCATTATCAGGACATCTCTACCTTCCGAAACATATTTTCATAAGAAATGTGGAACATTTGCTGGGACTTGCGTCTCCGGATCTTGAGAATCCACTGCTGGAGCTGGTAATCTCGAGGAAACTGATGATTCGGGTGGTAGACGGGGAGGATCATATCAGTCTCGCCTCTTTTCATTTTATGGAAGATAATGTTGCTTCTATGCTGCATGAGATTGATGTGGATTTCCCGCAAGAGCCAGAGAGGCTTCAAAAGATCCTGCAAAGTGTTTCCGAAGAATCCTCGGTGGTGATGGATGAACAACAGTTGGATGCTGTAAGAAAAGCCTTCTTAAAAGGCCTGGTCGTGATAACCGGGGGACCGGGAACGGGTAAAACTACCACCATTAATCAGATGATCCGGTGCTTTGAGGAAGAAGATCTGGAGATTGCGCTGGCAGCTCCCACCGGGCGGGCAGCCAAGCGAATGACAGAGACTACCGGACATGAGGCAAAAACAATCCATCGTCTTCTGGAATTGTCCGGTGGGATAGAAGGCAGCAATAGTTATTCCTTTGAGCGCAACAAAGATAATCCCTTGGAAGCGGATGTGGTGATTCTTGATGAGATGTCGATGGTCGATATTCAATTGATGCATGCATTGCTGAATGCCAT
>CACZNZ010000039.1 GCA_902782625.1 uncultured Lachnospiraceae bacterium
AAATACTTCATAGCGAGTCAGTGCATCCAGAAAATGAATCACTGCATAATATACTGCCGGAAACACAGAATACATGGAAGCCGTCCCATCGATTACAAAATCGAGATATAAGGTAAATGCCTGTTCTTTTTCCCGTTCCAGACTTTCCTGCAGACTCTCTGGTATCTCAGGATTCTTGTATTCCATCACACTCTTCCTTTCTGGATCTTGAGGATTTCAATCCTGACTCCTTCATAAACAAATTGGTCTCCCACATGTAGTTCTTCCGGACTGTACATGGAAAGGACCTTACAGTTTTCGTGAAGCAGCGCCACCTTCATGGCAGAACCGACTCTGTAAAAAGACAGTATGTGACCGCTGGCCTCACCATTCCTGCTTCTTACCTGTTTCTTTCCATAGATAACCGGAAGGAACCGATAGTTTTTTATATAATGATTATATCTAATTTCTCCGATACGATAACAAAATCTTATGGTATCTTCCTTTTTTTCTTTTTCAAATAATTCCGGCAGTTCGGGTAGTCTTCCAATCCGCTCAAGATAAGTCTCAAAATCTCTGATGACATCACGGATATCCGTATATCGTTCCTCTAAAGGTGCAATCATTTTCCGGATAATCGCGGCAAGTCCGGGGTCTGTACGAGGCATCGGCTTTAGCGTGTAGGCATAGTCATCCCCCACCATATAGCGGTTGATCTCCTCCGTCCCGTAAAAGTGATGTTCTCCTGTATAGAGGAAATACAGCACCAGTCCTGCTGAGTAAATATCCATCTCTCTCTTGCAGATATAACTGTTCCAGAAAGCCGGATCCGCATAGCCGGGCGTCCCTTTCTGCTGTCTTCTTTCCATGTATGTCACATTGGAATCGTGCAGATGCACCCAGTCAAAATCCACGATTTTCACGATGGATCCGTCTTCACATGCCATGATATTTTCCGGTTTCAGATCCCGGTGCACGATAGGATCTTCATCATACATCGTCATATAATGACAGATTCCATAGAGAAATTTTCTTGCGATACAGTGCCGGATCATCATGCCTTCTTCCCCTGCCGGTATCTTCTCCCCTCTTACCAGGTCAGACAAATCCTGACAGTCCACATATTCCATCAATGTGATAAATCGTCTATGTGCCGCATCATACATTCCGCCGTAAATCCGTATAATGAACGGACAGTACATTTTTATCTTGCTTTCCTTTTCCACAAAAACACTGTCCGACTCATCCTGATAGATTACTTTGAGGAAATACTTCTTGTTTGTTCTGATATCTTTCGCACAAAGAGTCTGCTTTCCCCCACTGTGAGAAATCTCCTTCTCAATCTGCAAAGAAAATCGCAGCATCTCTTCGTCGGACTGCCAGAGCAGGGTATCTCCTTCTTTCAAATAATCTCTCATTCCCCGCTTCCTTTCCTGAATCCGTCTCTCCAGATTCTAAGTCTCTCCCTGACACTTGAAGCCTTCACTACATTTTCCCCGTCAGAAAGATCGAAGAATTCCGATCTTTTGTTCTCATCGCTGACATATAGTATTGCTGTCTGATTATCGGTTTCTCCGGTACCTCTTGCCTGGTCAAACAGCCGCAAAAGCATCTCTTCCGGCTGTCCTCCTTCTGCAAAGACATTTCCGATCTCTTCCTGAGTCAGTTCCCCGAATGCTCCGTCGGATCCCAGGATCAAAAGATCCGTCTGTGCTGCCGGAATTTCCGTGACAAATGGAATGCCCCCTTCTTTTCCTCCCAGATACCGCACAAGGAGATTCTTATTCTGATGGTAGGTCTGCGTTCCCGGGTTTGTCTTCCCTTCTTTCACCATTCTCCCTGCCAGATTATGCAGTTCTCCGACCATGCGAAGCTTCCCTTCCGACATCGCATACACGGGACTGTCCCCGCAGTTTGAGATATAGAAGGTGTCCCAGAATCTGATTGCTGTTGTCAGCGTTGTTCCTCCGTTATAACCTTTATCCATTCCCTGCTTATAAAGAATATTCCCGAGGAGCTTATAAACATCTGTAGAAAAATGTCTCAAAGCCTCTTCCTGTTCCTGTATGGAACGCCCCCGGAAGGATTCACCCATCATTATCTGCTGTAATTGTCCAAACCATATCTTCACGGCAAGATCAGAGAAATATTTACCTCCTTCCATACCGCCCATGCCGTCTGCAACAGCCATGGCTGTGACAGCTGCCTCGTGGTTCATACGAATCTCCATCTGGCAGAAACTGTCCTCATTGGAAGGTCTTCTGTTTTGATTACTGGAAAAACAAATCGCCATATCCGTTCTCCTCCTTGCTGTGTTCACTATACTTTCTTTTTGGAAATGTGTCAATTGCCGTCTTCCGACAGATATGTTATCATGGGAAAGCCCCATGATAATCGTATACCGACGGGAGGTATTCATGCACACAAATGATCTCACAAACATCACATTCTATCAGAAAAAGCGTGATATTTTACTGATGAAAGCTTCTTATCATCAGTTCCCATGCATCCTGAAAGCAACGCCCTCTTCCCGGAAAGAGATGGTACAGGCTCTGCATGATGAATATGACGTGCTTTCTACCATAGATCATCCTGCCGTACCTCGTTATTACGGCATCATGGATAAAGTATGTCTTGGAGAAACCACACAACCGCATACTATTTTGTGTATGGAACACCGTCCGGGCACTTCTCTGGGGCAGCTTGCAGAACAGATGCCCCTTTCTTCGATCATAGACGAAGTCTGTCGTATCGGTGATGTGCTAAAGGTTCTTTTGGATGCAGGGATTCTTTATATGGATCTTCATGGAGACAATATCCTGCTCCATCAGCAGAAAGATAAAACACAGATTACGCTTCTTGATTATACCTGCTGCTATTATTATCAGCATAATCCTCATCCCGATTATGCCCTCCGGTTCTCCCACAGACTCGATCCCCTTCTGAAGGGACAGCAACTCCTGATCCAGGAACTTACCTTTTTGATCTATGAGCTTACTGAATCCAAAAAGGAAGCCTCTAATGAGCTCCCTTCCCGGTTATATACACTGCTCAGCAGCGGAAGTCACCCCACAGAGACAATGTCCCTGGGCGACTTTCTGGACTTACTCAAGGAGTGTATGATATAGATCTTCCACGATCGGGGCAAGATCTTTCCCGATCATTTTTGTCTTCAACCGGCAGGCAACGACCACATATTTCGGATCATCTGCCGGTGCGAAGGATACAAGCCATGCGTTGTTTGTTCCGTCTCCTCTTTGCGCCGTACCGGTTTTTGCAGCAATCTTTGCTTC
>CACZNZ010000040.1 GCA_902782625.1 uncultured Lachnospiraceae bacterium
TCCCTATTTATGGAAGGCAGCGTTACTACTACAGAAAGATTGGGGAACAAGTTCCTGAACAAGCCTAAAATCTTGATCACCTGTTCAGGACTTGTTCAACACTAAATGGCTTGTTATAGAGCCTTTTTCAGGACAGGTTGCAACAAGTGAACAACTATTTCTATATAGTACAAAGTAATTATTATTTTTATAAAAATAGGGAACTCGTAGCACGCGCGAATACGCGTATATGCGCGCGTAGAGAATTCTTGTGCATGTTGTTCTCATAAAAAACAATGGAGGGTTCAAAACTATGATTAAAAACGGAAGACCTTATACAAATGAAAATGGATGGGAAGATAAAGATCTGATTTCTGATTTCACATATGATGAGATCAGAAGTGTCGATACTTGGATCCGTGAAAATATCAGAAAAAACCGTTCTATCTACAAAGGTGGAACAAGCTATGGGCTCAAGCACATTCTGCAAAAAGACACTGGTATCTATCTCACCAATAATGCCTTTAAAGATGCAATGCTGCTTTCAGGCTATGAGCCCGTAGATCCAGATGAACTGAACTGGAGATACCGGGTTACGCTTTTACGAGAAGAAATCTATAATACGAGTCCGTTTTTTATCTGGGTCAAAGAAAACTACGATGGAGAGGATTCCGCAAAGGGTGATTTTGCGAAGGATATGGTTTGCGATAAGGATTTTCCTAGTTTAGCCGAATACGATTTTATCAAACACTATCTGGAAAACGTTGGAGCCTGTGATGCAGCTTTAGAAGTTTTTGAAAAGCTCTGGAAAGAATATGAGAGAGCGCGAACTTGAACAAAAGTTACTCCAGAGCGCAAAGAGGATGGGAGGCATCTGTCTAAAGTGGGTGTCTCCTGGCCTCGATGGAGTACCAGATAGGATCATCCTGCTACCAGGTGGCCGAATCGGATTTGCAGAAGTCAAAGCTCCAGGCAAGAAGATGCGCCCGCTTCAAAAAAAGAGAAAAGCTAAGTTAGAATCACTTGGCTTTTTGGTATTTTGCATTGATAAAGAAGAACAGATCTTGGAGGTGCTTCATGAAATACAAAGCTCATGATTATCAGAAATTTGCCTCAGATTTTATACTGACTCATCCGGCTTGCTGCCTGATGCTTGATATGGGCCTTGGTAAGACAGTAATCACGCTGACGGCACTGTGGGATCTGATTCTTGAACAGTTTGAAGTAGGAAAGGTGCTGATCATTGCACCAAAGCGGGTGGCGGCTTCAACCTGGCCGCAGGAGATTGAAAAGTGGGATCACCTTAGAGGAATCACTTACTCTCTTGTTATGGGAAATGATAAAGAGAGACGAGCTGCCCTTTTGAAGCCATCATTTGTTTATATCATCAATAGAGAAAATGTGTCCTGGCTCGTGGAGCATGGGTACTTTCATTTCGATATGGTAGTCGTGGATGAACTGTCGAGTTTCAAGTCTTACCAGAGTAAGCGATTCAAAGCTCTGCGCAAGGTCCGAGGTCAAATAAAGCGGATTGTTGGACTTACCGGTACTCCCGGAAACCTTATGGATCTATGGGCAGAGATTGGACTTATTGACAAAGGAGAGAGGCTTGGACGTTTTATCACAAGATACCGGGAAGCATATTTTGTGCCTGATAAAAGAAACCAGATGGTGATCTTCTCCTATAAACCAAGAGAAGGTGCTGAAGAAGCGATTTATGACAGGATCAGTGATATCTGTATTTCCATGAAAGCAAAGGATTATCTGCAGATGCCAGACCTAATTGTATCGGATGTGGAAGTGATTATGAACGAGTCCGAAAGAAAGAAATATGAGCAACTTAAAGCAGATTTAATCCTTCCAATGGACGGAGGGGATATTGATGCTGCTTCTGCTGTATCCCTTTCTGGTAAGCTCCTGCAGATGGCAAACGGTGCTTGCTACGATGAAAATGGGAAAGTACGAAGGATCCATGATAGGAAACTTGATGCGTTGGAAGACTTGATCGAAGCTGCCAATGGAAA
>CACZNZ010000041.1 GCA_902782625.1 uncultured Lachnospiraceae bacterium
CCAGTTTCCTGGACAAAATTGCATTCATACCGACACCGATACCGGTTGCTACGCCGATCATCAGATTCTGCATCGGAAAGGCAAGGGAAACAGCGGTCAGTGCATTCTCCGAAAGCTTTGCCACAAAAATACTGTCAACAACATTGTACAATGCCTGTACAAGCATGGATATCATCATCGGCAAAGCCATGGAAAAAAGCAGGGGTCCAATAGGCATAATGCCCATTTTATTTTCTTTTACAGTTTTTTGTCCTTCACTCATTGAAACCCTCTTTTTCAGTCAGTAACCAGAGATGCGCGGTAGATTTCAAAAATCGCTTCTTTTGTGATATCGTATGGATAGGTTGCAATCTTGCCCTGATCCTTGCTGACATTTTCTGCATAGGAAATCAGCTCCTCCTCAGAAATCTCCGGTTTGCCAATCAGTTCTGCCAGAAGCTTCTCAAAGGCATCAAGGTCTTCCATCCCTAAAAATCCCAGAATATCATCTACATCTTTTTTGTTTTGGCGGGCATATTCTCTCATGTAAGCTGCCAGAAAGATTCCGCAGGCTTTTCCGTGCGGGAGTCCTTTTCGGTAAGTCATCTCATAACTCATAGCGTGTGGCAAAGAGGTGGCGGTTTGCGCAATCGCCATTCCCGCAATGGTTGCAGTCAGCATCATGTGCTGCGCCATATCTTCTGTCAGTTCCTGTTCTTTCTTTAAAACAGGGATCTCTTCCTTCCAAAGCTGCAGAGCATATCCTGATATCATACGGTTAAATTCATTGGCCTTTGCATGAAGAAAACTCTCCACACTGTGGGCAAGCGCATCCACTGCCGTGTTGATCAGCAGGTTCTGACTTGCTGAAAGCAGATATTTCCCATCCACCAGTGCTAAGACCGGAAAGATTTTATAAGGAATACTTTTCTTGATCTCTACATCATGTCTTGTCAGCACGGATACAGCCGTTGCTTCCGATCCGGTTCCACAGGTTGTAGGAATTCCGATTACCGGGACAGCCTGAAGATCTTTTGGCTGATAGAGACAGTTGATCGTCTCTTCCGGATTAGCGATCAACAATGCAATAGCCTTTGCCGCATCAATCGCGGAACCTCCTCCGATTCCAATCACAAAATCCGCCCCGAATTTCTTTCCTGTTTCGGCAGCTTTGCCAACGGTGTCGACCGATGGGTTCTCCTCCACACCGGCAAAAACCTCATATGGCACACCACCCTCCTTAAGCACCTCTGTCACATCCTGAAGAGAGCCGTTCTTTTGGGCTGAGCTTCGTCCTGTAACGATCAAAGCTCTGCTTCCAATCTTGAGAATATCTTCTTTATGGTTTTTTACACAGTTTTTTTCTACGTAAGTATCTGCAGGCATAAAAAAACGCATATCATTTCCTCCTTTATTTGATATTGGTCTATTCTATCACGCTTTGTCAGTTATGTCGACGTCCGAAAAAGCCACAAACTAGCGAAATACATATGTCGACAGCCTGTGCATCGCTTCCTTTACAAGCGAATGCGGCAGGGCAAAATTCATCCGGATTCCCCATGGAGCAAAGAATGGCTCGCCCTGCTGCCATGCAACACCGACATCCCACCCTTTCCGAATCAGTTCATCAATCGTCATCCCTCTGCTTCTGCAGTACTCTTCGCAGTTCAGAAGGATCATATAGGTTCCCTCCGGTTTTGCGGCCGAAACCCCTTCAAAATGTTTCATAATATAATCATGAGCATAATTGATATTCTCACTGAGGACCTGATTGAGTTCGTCCACCCAGACATGGCCTTCCGGTCTGTAGGCTCCAATCAGTGCATGCATGGAAAGCACATTCATGTCATTATAATGAGTCAGTGCTTCTGCTTTTCGAATTCTGTCTCTCAAATACCGGTTATAAATAATATGGTAACTGCCGATCAGCCCCGCCAGATTAAATGTCTTACTTGGAGCATATACGGCAATCGTGCGTTTTTTTGCATCCTCACTGACACTCTGCGTCGGTATATGGGTATGCCCGTTCAGCAGAATGTCTGACCAGATTTCATCGGAAACCACGATACAGTCATTACGGGCAAACACCTCCAACGCCTTTTCGATCTCCCAATGTTCCCAGACTCTTCCACATGGGTTATGGGGACTGCAAAAGACCGCCAGATGTATGGATCCTTCCTTTAGTCTCCGGTCCATATCATCATAATCCATTCTCCACACACCTTCTTTATCTCGAATCAGTGGAGACAGCTCCGCCTTTCTTCCGGTATCGTGAAGCACGTGGGTAAATCCGATATAAGTCGGTGAATGGAGCAGGATCTTTTCTCCCGGCACGGTAAATGCCGTGATAGCCGAAGCCACACATCCGAGTACACCGTTTTCATATCCGATGAACTCTTTTTTCAGATCTGTTATGCCATTGCGCTTTTCATGCCACTTCTTAATCGAATCATAATATTCATCCGATGGAGAAAAGTATCCGAAGGCCGGATGCTCCATTCTTCGGATGACCGATTCCTGTATCGTCGGCACGGTAGCAAAATTCATGTCAGCGACCCACATGGGAATGGAACTGAAACCTTCTTTCGGTCCACTCGGCGCCTTGGCCCAGGGCACATCGGCACCAATCGCATCTACCGCAATGGCATCCTTCCCCCTGCGGTCCATGATGGTTGTAAAATCATATCTCATATTCTTCTCCTGTCCGGTCATCATACATGGCTTAGCACGATCGTCATATTGCCAGAAGCGGTAAGTATTCCATTCGCTGCCGGGACAAAGACGCTTTCTCCAGCTCCAAAACTCATCTTACGGTCAAGGAATTCCAGGCTTCCATGTCCCTGCAGGCATAAAACAGAGGTGAATTTACTGTCATCCATTGCAATTCTGACCTCGTCTTTTACCTCGTAAAGGGTCGTCTCAAAATATTTGCAGCGGCTTAAGATTGTTCCGGATTCATCTTTGCCGGATTCAAGTCCGTCCGGTTCATATCGCTTGAAATTCAGCACGTCAAGTGCTTTTTTCACATGCAGTTCCCTGGCATTGCCGAACTTATCCCTTCTGTCAAAATCGTAAAGACGATAGGTACAGTTACTGCTCTGCTGGATCTCACAAATCAGGTTGCCTGCACCGATGGCATGCACTGTCCCTGCAGGAATGTAATACACATCTCCCGGTTTGGTAGGATAGAAGTTCAGAATCTCCATGATCGTATTATCCGCAATTTTGCGCTCGACTTCTTCAGGTGTTACATCACGGTTGAATCCGACATACAGACCTGCACCTGGTTCGGAATCCATGACATACCACATTTCGTTTTTTCCGTAATCATTTTCTCTTTCCAGCGCATAATCGTCATTCGGATGCACCTGTACGGAAAGATTGTCTCTTGCATCGATGAATTTTACAAGCAGTGGAAAGTTCTGAAGTGGGGAACATTTCCAGCCTAAAGCCTCTTTGCCGAGACCTTTGATGAAATCGCCGAAATGAAGCCCTTTGTATTTCCCTTCCGCAATGATGCTCTGTCCAGCCTGATGTGCGGACATCATCCATGCCTCCGCAATGATATCATAATCGCATTTCATATGATAGATATCCCGGAGTCTTGTACCTCCCCAGAGATAGTCTTTATACGCCGGAAGCAGTTTAATCAGCGGCTCTGTCTCAAATCCCTTTCTTACAGCGCTCTGATATGTTGTCTCGTGAATCTTTTCCGTCGGATCCATCAGATTGCCACCTACAGCTGTCTCTACAAAAATCAGTATATCTTCTCCCTGATTGGAAATCTGATGTTCACTGGCAATCGGAAAACTTACACTGTCCTGCTGTCTTAATAGATAGTCTTTCCCGTCTTTTCGTATCGAAGCCTCTCCCTGTACGACAGTAAGATTCTCGGTTCTTGCTGTGTGGCTGTGCATCGGGATCGTATTTCCTGACGGAAGGAATACCCGGCGGATCCTGTACATTTTCTCCTGCACCAGTTCCTCATAATGTCCCCATGGGCGGTAAAAGATTGCTCCCTGTTCTACATTTTTACGAAAGGCCGGATGCTTTTCCATCAGACTCTTTACATCGGACGAACGTCCGTATCTGCCGATATAGACTGCATCAGGCGTATTAGCTACCAGGATGTTGTCAAGCCCGTTTACCACAACACTTTGTTTCTGATTATTGTTAATCACCACGGAATCAAAGCAGTCCTGCATGACCGTCTTCCCGTAATCAGGATACTCTGTCTGGGAAAGATCCTCCAGACTGTCGATCTGTCCCCATAAGAAAACACATTTTACTGCACGAAGATTTTTCGATTTGGTCAGCAGGGCCTGTGACAGATGCAGATCATGCAGATTCTTCTGTACCTGCGCGGAATAATATACATAGTTCGAGGCAGGATTCTGGTTGTTTCCTACTTCCCAGAGGTCATAGGTTTTGTGACTGTCTTCAATAGAGAACATCAGCTCCTGGGCACTTGTCTGTCTTTTTTTGTATACTTCTTTCAGCAGGCCAAAATCTTCCGGAAGGATTTTGGACATTTCATTCAGGAAAGTGTCGGTTCGGAAAAGCAGCATACCCAGATTCCTGTATACCGCCTCCGTTCTCAGATCGATCTTCGCTATTCTTTCCTCGTCCGGTTTTTCCACGAACTCATCCATGCTTCCATCGTCTTTTAACCCTAGAACGTAGCCGTATCGGGACTGCATCTTTGTCTCTCGCAAGGTAAAGAGAGAAAGGCATCCTTCTCTGGCATATGTTTTTGCCTGCATCACACTGTCTTTATAATCTTTTTCTTCCCCTCCGGTCTCTGGCCGGGTATAGATCACATGATCTGAAACCACTACATAGACGTACTCGGAAGGCTGAAGATCCATGCACGCCAGAGTTATCGCATTGAGCGCCCCGTGGGACTGTTCTTCATAGACACAGCGATAGGGTGTTCCCTGAAAAGCCTCCATCTGGTTTTCAACCAGAAACCGATATTTTGCATTGGTAATGATAATAAATTCATCGCAAAACGGCAGATTTCTGGATACAGTCTCCTGAAACAAAGAATGGTTCTTCTGGATACGGATAAACTGTTTGGGATAGTTTGTACGGGACAGAGGCCATAATCTGCCCCCTCTTCCTCCGGCAAGTATCATGCATTTCATAGTTCTTTTCCTCCGATTTATTATGCTAATATTTATTATACCCAATCTTTTCAAAAAAGGAAATCCATACTGAAAATGAATTCCGTTGCCAGCCTCTTTAAAAAAGAGTATGATATCAAAAAAAGGAAGGAGAAACGTCATGAAAAAAATACTGATTGTTGTCGATATGCAAAAGGATTTTATCGATGGTTCTCTCGGAACCCCTGAGGCTGTTGCCATCGTCCCGGCTGTGAGAAAAAAAGTTGAAGAATTTGATGGAGAAATTATCTTTACTTTAGATACACATAAAGAAGATTATCTGAAGACACAGGAAGGGAAAAATCTTCCGGTAGAACATTGTATCAAAGGAAGTCCCGGACATGCGCTGTGCCCTGAACTGACTCCTTTTGCAGACAAGGCGCTCGCTGTATTTAAAAAACCGACTTTCGGTTCCAGAAAACTCGCCAAGTTCATCCGCAGGTATCACAAGGAAGAAGGCATCGAATCCATAGAACTTGTCGGCTTGTGTACTGACATCTGCGTCGTATCCAATGCATTGCTGCTCAAGGCATTCGTTCCTGAAGTCCCTATTCTGGTCGACAGCACCTGCTGCGCCGGAGTCACTCCCGAAAGCCACGAAAAAGCACTGGATACGATGAGAAGCTGCCAGATCAGCATTCTATAATCATGACAAAGGGTTTTCAATTTCTTATGTGCCCTTTTGGCCGCAACAGGAAAATGAAAACCCCTTCTTATCTTCTCCGGATATAAAGCAATGATTTATCTGTTTAATGGAAATGAAGGCATCAGTTGAAGCTTATGCAGGTTCAGACGATGCATCCGGTCAATTCTTTCCCTGGTTGTCTGGTCTTCACACTCACCTGTAAGTACATAGTGATCAAGTACTGCATAAGTGAATCCGATTTTATCTTCATCTGTCATGCCGCTGAGTCCATCAGAAGGTGCTTTTTTGATGAGTTTCTCTGGAATCCCCAACACTTCACCAATCTGCAGCACTTCATGTACCAGCAGGTTCGCCAATGGACTGAAGTCCCCAGCTGCATCACCGAATTTCGTGGAATAGCCGATATAATCTTCCGAACGGTTGCAGGTGTTGGCCACACGTCCGCCGTTCGGCAGTGCCTGCGCGATGGCATAAAGTGTACTCATTCTGAGGCGGGGAGGCATATTGATCATGGAATCACGGGATAATTCTCCCATTTTTGCTTCCTTCAGTCCCTGATTGACTGCACCGGAAAGCCCGTTCATCCCATCGGCTATATTGACAGTGACAGAACGAATCCCCAGCAATTTGATAATCTCCTGAGAATCTCCGATGTCGCTTTGGATACCGTTTGGCATCATAACGCCTATGACTCTGTCTTTTCCAAGCGCTTCAGCCAGAAGCGCTGCTGTAACACTTGAATCTTTCCCCCCGGAAACTCCGACGACTGCATCGCAGGAAGGACCATTTTCTTTAAAATAGTCTCTGATCCACTGAACAATATCATTTTTTGTCTGCACAGGATTATGTAGCATGGCAAATCCCCTCTCCTATTATTCCATTTCATTTCAAATGTATCTGATTATGTAATGATATTCTACCTCAAATCATGGCATAACGCAAGAAGAGCACCGCGTCAATTGCGGTGCTCCTCAGAACACTTTAGACTTTATGATTCAGATGATTACAGAATATGTTTTCCATACATTGCATCCTGCTCTTTTCTGAGCTTGTAGATCAATGTATCTTTGTCAAGGTCTACCATA
>CACZNZ010000042.1 GCA_902782625.1 uncultured Lachnospiraceae bacterium
AAAGTCTGTAAAAATACAAAAAGGGAAGAAGTATTCTGTATCGAAGAACCATTACAAAGTAACAAAAGTCGCCACGGCAAAAGCCAACGGCACCGTCACGTTTTTCAAGGCGAAAAATGCGAAGACCATCACAATTCCTGCCAAGGTGAAACTGAAAGACGGCAGAAAATACAAAGTCAACCGAATTGCAAAGAAAGCCTTTGCAGGCAGGCGGGCGACGGTCCTGATCCTCAAGACAGCATATCTGAAAAAGGCAGGCATAAAGGGCTGCCTGAAGGCATCGAAGATCAAGACGATCAAGATCAGAGTCGGGAGCAAGCGTAAAAATAAACGGACAAAAAAGGCCTATAAAAAAATCTTCACAAAGAAAAATGCGGGAAAGATAGTGAAAATAAAATAATTCCCTAATATTTTATTGAACATACATATTGGTATATGATATATTAATAGTGAGAAAATAGAGTGATTTCTCGAATAATGTTCGATAAAAAGGGGGAAAGGAATCGATGAAACAGAAAAAAGTATATAGGTTGTCTTGCGTTATGGTACTTCTTTCCATGATGCTGCTGTTGCTCTTTAGCACAAATGCTGAGGCTGCAGCCTTCCGGACAAAGGCAAAACCAAAATTTTATGTGAAGAAGTGCCAGGTGTCTGACGGGATGGCAACACTTACGTGGAAGAAGGTAAAAGGCGCGAAAAAGTATATTGTCTACAGAGCAGTGAAAAAGAACGGCAAATATAAAAAGTTTGCAGTTACCAAAAAACTTACAGTAACCAAGAAATCAAAAGGCGATTACTATTATAAAGTAAAAGCCTTTAACGGTAAGAAGAGCACGAAGTATTCAGCGGCAGTGCATCTGTTTGCTCTCTCAGGAAATATCTATAACAGCAGAAGATTTGGACTTACGATGTATATCGGAGGCTTCCCGATCAGAGGAAACACCACGAGCTATTATTACTGTTCGGTGCGCAATGATTCCAAGAGAGCGATCAGGCTCAATAAGGATGATGTCTGCAAATTTGTTCAGTATGATCCGGCAACGAAGAAGATTACAGATCTCAATGAGACAGGAACTATCTCCGAAGATAAAAATGTAATCATTGGCCCCGGAAAGGTAGGAATGTTTACGGTAAAGGCGGGATATCCGACCGTAGAAACAGACACCTATCTCATAATCCAGGTGCCGTTTGTATCAGGAAAGAAGACATTTACTATGAATATCGCCCGTGATTATGCTCCAGTTAAGTTATGGACTTTAGCAATCACCAAATAAAAACATATGCCAGATCCCGGCTTTACTGTGATAGCCATCATAGGAAGCCGGGATTTTTTTATACATAATGAGAAAAAATTGTTGTAAAACCACTAAATAATTGAACAATTGTTCAATAATATAAAATTTTAACAATTACAATTTTGATGTAAATGGTAAAATATTGCTATTAGTTTGAAATACTTGCTACTCGTTTTCGCAAATAAATAATATTTATGATATTAAGAAGCCAAAATTGTTCGGGAATCAAGTGGTAATAATCAACACAAAGTATGATATAATTAATACGTATCAGGAACGAAAACCATAACATTGGTTAAAAGCCTGCATATATAATTGCATATTATCCGACAAGTTCCGCAAGGATTAATAGAGAAACCAGTGAGATTCTGGTACGATCCCGTCACTGTGAATAGGGAGTCTGGAGATAATGAAGTCACTGCCCGAGTGGTAGCCCGGGTGGGAAGGCATCTTCAGATGATGATCTTAAGTCAGGAGAACTGCTTGTCCACGGATGTTTTACTGCACTTACGAAGGATGGGTGGGGTTGCTTTTTTTGGCGTAAAAGCTCATATCTTCGTGGATATGGGCTTTTATTTTTTTCGTTTCTTATTCCTTCTTTTTCGGCAATAGAGGAAAGGATGGAACAATCATAAACACAATATGTCTGAAAGGACAAAGAAAGGAGACACTATGAAATCATTTAAGAAACTCGCAGTATTATGTTTATGCATCATCATGGGTGCTTCGCTGCTGACAGGCTGCGGAGGATCTGCAGGGTCTGAGACTGATTCTACTGCGGCAGGAGGCAGTGCGGCAGCGGACGGTAAAGTTCTCACTTTTGGCTGTCAGATGTATTCAGACGGACTGATCGATCCGGCCCATGATATCAACACAGCATGGAACTGCATGCGGTTCGGCGTTGGTGAAGCCCTCTATAAGTTCAATGATGAGATGGTGGCAGAACCGTGGCTTGCAGAATCCGCTGAGTCGTCTGAGGATTATAAAACCTGGACAGTTACTTTAAAGAAAGACATCAAATTCTCGAATGGAGATGATATGACTGCTACCAAGGTAAAAGAGTCCTTTGAGCGTTTAAGAAAAGAAGGACCGAACGGAACATCCACACCGGAAAAATACTCTGCTGTCAATGCGGAGATTACGGCCGACGATGAAGCCGGTACAGTAACCTTCGTGCTTCCGGAAGCAGATTTCAACTTCCTTGGCAACCTGGCTTATCCGGTAAATGAGATTGTAAATGTAGCTGCTACCACAAACTGGGAGAGTGGTGTCATTGGTACAGGCCCATATGCGGTTGAGAAGTTTACAGATCAGGTTGGTTATACCATGGTGAAAAATGAAAATTATCGCGAAGAAGTACCTTATGACAAAGTTGAGATCATGTTCATGGGTGATGCATCTGCAAAGGCTATGGCTCTGCAGAGCGGACAGATCGATCTGGCTGAGAACATCACGAATGTCTCCGATATCCAGACCTTCCAGGATGATGATAACTTTACCGTAGATATCGCTTCCGGTGTTCGCTGTGGTTTCTCCTGGATGAACCAGAAAGGCATTTTGAAGAACGATACTCTGCGTAAAGCCATGCTTATGGCCATCGACTATGATACGATCTGCAAGTCCAACACGATTGGCGGCTTATATACAGCAGGCTTTTCCGTACTTCCGTCTACCCTGTCCTATGGATATGACAAGTTGAACAATCCTTACAAGTATGATCCGGAAGGTGCGAAAAAATTACTTGATGATGCAGGTATCGTAGACTCTGACGGAGATGGTATCCGCGAGATTGATGGAAAGAACATCAACCTTCGTTATATTTCCTATGACAACCGACTGTTAAATGAGTTTTCTGATGCTCATACAAATTATTTATCCAAGATCGGCATCGGCGTAACAGCAGAATACGGCAGCTCTGACGACCAGTGGAGCAAACTCGCAGCTTTCGACTATGATCTGAACAACAATAACTGGACAACCGTTGGTAACGGTGATCCTTCTGAATATCTGGCAAACTGGTACAGTAAGAGCGAAGCAAACTACTGCGGCTATGCAAACAAAGAGTATGACAAGTTATATGAAGAACTTGGTAAGACCGGCGATGCAGACAAACGTGCAGACCTGATCCAGCAGATGCAGCAGATTCTGGTTGATGATGCTGTGGCAGTGATCGACGGATATTACAACAGTTCCATGATCTACTCCAAGAATGTAGGTTATGCACATATTCATACAGCAGATTATTACTGGCTGACTACAGAGATTACACCTGCGAAGTAATCTGTTATTACATGCTATACACGACAAGTGGTGACTTGAGGCGGGAGGGTACGGTTCACTGTACCCTCCTTTGTCACATTTCACTTTATGAAGAAAGAGAGGAGAACATCCTTGAGTAAGAAACAGGTCATCTCAAGGCTGATTCAGATCGTTGTTGTTCTGATCGGAATCAGTTTTTTCACATTTTTGCTTACTTATGTTTCTCCGGGTGATCCGGTAAGACATATGCTGGCAGCTTTCGGCACGATTCCGTCCGATGCCACCGTGGAAAGCATTCGGGAAGAGATGGGGTTAAATGATCCCTTCCTGGTTCAGTATTTCCGTTGGGCAAATAATTGTCTCCATGGGAATTTCGGGAACTCCTATATGCTGAATAAGCCAGTAGTTGAACTGTTGGCTGCCCGGCTCTGGCCGACCCTGAAGCTGACCATCGTATCGATCCTTTTTATGCTGGTGATGGCGGTGCCTTTGGGTATGCTTTCGGCAGTATACAAGGATTCATGGATTGATTATCTGGTTCGGGGAATTACATTTTTAGGTGTTTCCCTGCCCAACTTCTGGGTTGGACTTATGTTAATGCTTGTATTTTGCGTGAAGTTCAGGTTTTTCCCGGTCGTTTCATCGACGGCTGACTTTAAGAGCATGATTCTTCCTGCTCTGACACTCGCAATTGCCATGTCGTCGAAATATACCAGACAGGTACGTACGGCAGTTCTTGATGAATTATCTTCCGACTATGTGATCGGAGCAAGGGCAAGAGGCGTCAAATTCTCCAAGATCCTCTGGTTCCATGTATTCCCGAACTCCCTGCTCCCTCTGATTACCATGCTGGGTATCTCCATCGGGTCTTTGCTTGGCGGTACTTCGGTAGTGGAAGTAATCTTTTCCTATCCGGGGCTTGGTAATCTGGCAGTAGCAGCGATCACATCCTGTGACTATAATCTCATTCAGGGTTATGTTTTATGGATTGCGCTCATCTACATGGTAGTAAATCTTCTGGTAGACATCTCCTATTATTTTGTAGATCCGCGTATGAGACTGTCGAGGTGATGCTATGAAAAAACAGAATTTCTTTTTAAAGTATAAGACATTTACCATATTTTCCATATTGGCAATTCTGATTGTTCTCATAGCTGTATTTGCGCCAGTCGTTTCGGGCGGCGTAGACCCGACGGAGGGGGATCTCTCACAGGCGATTCTCCCGCCGAGTTCCGATCATCTATTCGGCACGGATAAAATGGGGAGAGACATCTATGCCAGAGTCATCTATGGCGCCAGGACCTCCCTGGTTGCGACGTTCTCCATCGTAATCCTTATCTTTGTGATTGGTCTGGTTTTAGGTGTGCTTGCCGGTTATTTCGGCGGAGTCGTTGACATGGTCATCATGCGAATCAGCGATATGTTCCTGGCTTTCCCAGGTCTGGTTCTGGCACTGGCTGTAGCCGGTATCATGGGTGCGAGCGTACGTAATGCGATTCTTGCGATCGCGCTGGTCGGCTGGCCGAGATATGCAAGACTAGCCCGAAGCCTGGTATTAAAGATCCGGCATCGGGATTATGTGGATGCAGCGATTGTCACCGGTTCCAAAACCATGTATATGCTGACTCGTTATATGCTCCCCAATGCATTGCCCATGCTGGTGATTACAGCGGCAACCGACATCGGCGGTATGATGCTTGAGCTTGCGGCACTGTCATTCCTTGGATTCGGTGCAGTACCGCCTACCCCGGAATGGGGCCTCATGCTGAATGAGGGACGCGCTTACATGCAGTCTGCTCCATGGCTGATGGTATTCCCGGGCCTTGCGATTTTTATAACCGTTGTTGTCTTCAATATGCTCGGTGACAGTCTCCGCGATATTCTGGATCCGAAAAATGAGTAAGGAGGAGGAAGCTATGGCATTATTAGAGATTAAAAACGCTACCATCTCCTACGGAGACCGTGAGATTGTGAAAGGCTTTAACCTGACGATGGAGCCGGGAGAAATCTGCAGTATCGTCGGAGAATCCGGCAGTGGTAAAACGACAGTGATACGGGCGGTTCTCGGATTGCTGGCAGGCGGAGGAAAAGTGACGAAGGGAGATATCCTGTTTGAAGGAGTATCTCTGTTAAACAAAACAAAAGAAGAATGGAGGAAACTTCGGGGAACGCAGATCTCGATGATCTTCCAGGATTCCGGCGCCATGATGAATCCGACCAGGAAGATCGGCGCTTCCTATGTGGAATACATAAGGACACACGAAAAAGACATATCCAAAAAAGACGCCTGGGATAAGGCGGTTGCCATGCTTGAACGCATGAGACTGCCAAGCGGGGATAATATCATGAAAAGTTATCCTTTCCAGCTTTCAGGCGGCATGAGACAGCGTGTCGGCATCGCGATGGGCATGACTTATGAGCCTAAACTTCTTCTGGCAGATGAACCGACAAGTGCGCTCGATGTGACGACGCAGGCACAGATTATCCGGCAGTTCATGGAACTACGGGATGATTACGGCACGAACATCATCCTTGTTACCCACAATCTCGGTGTTGCAGCGTATATGTCTGATTATCTGATCGTTATGAAAGAGGGGCTCATCGAGGATGAAGGAACCCGTGAAAAGATCCTGCATCACTCGGAGAATCCATATACAAAAATGTTGCTTGAGGCAGTGCCGTCGATAGGAGGTGTGCGTTATGTATGATGAAAATGAATTGATTCTGGAAGCGAAGCATGTGACCAGGAAGTTTCTGGCTTCAGGGAATCGTACGCTCACAGCCTGCAACGACATCAGCCTGAAGTTTTACAAAGGAAAAACCCTGGGACTGGTAGGGGAATCCGGATGCGGGAAAAGTACCTTTATGAGATTCCTGGTATCTCTTGATAAACCGACATCCGGCCAGATCATTTACAGAGGAAAAGACATCACCGAGTTAAAAGGAGAAGAACTGAGACAGAACAGACAGAATATCCAGATGGTATTCCAGGATCCGTCCTCTTCGTTCAATCCGAAAATGAAAGTCCGCGATATCATCTGTGAACCGCTTCTTAACTTTGACCGGATTAAGAAAAGCCAGGTCGATACTGTGGCAAAAGAATATCTGCGGATGGTAGAACTTCCGGAAGAGTTCGCAGACAGATATCCTCATAATATGAGCGGAGGGCAGCGCCAGCGTGTGGCCATTGCCCGGGCAATCGCGCTCGAACCGGAAATCATTGTGATGGATGAAGCGACCTGCGCACTGGATGTATCCGTGCAGAAAACCATCATAGAACTTATCGTGGGATTACAGAAAAAGAAAGATATTACCATAGGATTTATTGCACATGATCTTGGCCTGATCCAATCATTTGCCCATGAGATTGCTGTCATGTACCTTGGCAATATCGTGGAAGTTCTGCCGGGAGAAGAAATCGGCAGCAATGCAAAACATCCTTATACAAAGGCATTACTTGGAGCAGTCTTTGATCTGAATATGGACTTTTCCAAAAAGATCGACAGTATTGACAGCGAGGCACCAAGTCCTCTGGACGTTCCGCCCGGATGTCCTTTCCAGGATCGCTGTGACTGTCGTGAGGATATATGTACAAAAGAACATCCGGTTCTTACCGAAATCGAAAAAGGGCATCAGGTTGCCTGCCATCGATATGCAAGGTGAAGCAGAATCGACATAGAAAAGGAGAGTGCCATATGAGTTTTACACTTTGCAATCTGACAGTAGAAAAAGGGCAGAAGATACAGGGATATCTTGATCTGCCTTTCACACAGGAAGATAAGCTTCCGTGTACATTGATCTATGGGGACAGGGAAGGACCGACGGTTCTCGTGGATGGAGGTATCCACAACGCGGAATATGTCGGAATCGAATGCGTGACAGGACTTGGACAGATGCTGGAGCCAGAAGATATCAAAGGCATCCTGATCATGATCCATCTTGTCAACGTCAACGGTTTTAAAGCGAGAACCGTAAGCGTATCCGCCGCAGACGGCAAGAATCTCAACAGAGTATTCCCCGGCGACCCCAATGGTACATACACAGATAAACTGGCATATTTTATGGAAAAAGAACTCTTTTCCAAAATAGATTACTACATTGATGTTCACAACGGCGACTGGTTTGAAGACCTGTCTCCCTTCATCTACTGTGTCGGGAATGGAGCGCAGGAGACTACGGATAAATCCGTGGAGATGGCAAAAGCCGCAGATGTTCCTTACTATGTAATCTCCAAAAGCAAACAGGGCGGTGCCTATAATTATGCGGGTATCCTGGGGATTCCATCGGTTCTCCTCGAAAGAGGATGTTCTGGACTCTGGAGCCCGGAGGAGGTGATGGCTTCTCAAAAAGATGTCCGGAATATCCTGAGGGTCATCGGCGCTTTCGACTCAGAGCGTTTCCTGTACGACAGACAAAGCCAGATACCACGGCATATGCCCCATGCACACTACATAGATTCAGACAAAAGCGGGTGCTGGTTCCCGCAAAAAAGAGCCGGACAGATTGCAGCGGCCGGAGAACTGATTGGCGTTATGAAAGACAATTTCGGCCATGTGATCGAGGAAGTCCGACTCGACGAACCTTGCATCATTTTGTATCAGACCATATCTTATTCCGTACCGAAAGGTACACCTCTGGTAGCTTATGGTCATTATACAGATTGCGTACAGGATGCAGGGGCACAGCCACATGTGCACCATCATAAAGAAGAGCGCGATTTCGAAGATATCCATGAAGATATCGGCATCACGTCCGTCATTAGCGGCGATACAGTCAAATAACATTTTGAGGGAAATGGTATGCAGACAGATAAAAACAGAGGCACAAACAGAGATCTGACAACAGGGAGCATCCCTGTAAAAATCGTGCTGTTTGCACTTCCCCTTTTGATGAGCAGCCTGATTCAGCTGCTGTACTCCACCGTCGATCTGATCTTCGTCGGACAGTTCCTCGGGACAAAATCCGCAGCGTCCATCGGAGCCAGTGATCTTCTGATCACCTGCATGGTAGGTTTCTTTACCGGGATGGCCGTAGGGACCAATGTCATCACGGCAAGATATTTCGGAGGCAGACAATATGACAAGTTAAAGAGCCTGATTCACACGATTTTTCTTGCCGGCCTTGTCGGAGGAATAGCCCTTGTTATCTTTGCCGAGATATTTGCACCGTTCTTTCTAACCTGGATGGGAACGCCCGATGAGATCTATGATCTGGCAATCCGATACCTCCGGATCTACATTCTGAGTATGGTATCCGTTGTCCTTTACAACCTCTTAAGCGGAATGATCCGTGCACTGGGAGATTCCAGGACACCGATGCTCTTCCAGCTGGCAGGTGGCATTCTCAACATAGCAGCGGATTATGCTTTTATCGTTTATCTGAAGATGGGCGTGGAAGGAACGGCGATCGCGACAGTGATTTCTCAGACATTTGCTGCGATCTGTGTACTTGGATACCTGCTTTTTATGAAAACATCGTACCGACTGCGGATTTTTGATCGGATCTTCGACTGGCATGAATTAGGAAATGTACTGAGAGTCGGCGTACCATCCGGAATTCAGTCCATCATCATCACATTTTCCAATATCATCATCCAGTCCCGGATCAATACGCTTGGAGTCAAGGAAATTGCTTCGTTTACTGTTTTCTTCAAAGCAGAGAATATGCTGTGGCTTCCGCTCCTGGCACTGGGGCAGGCAGCGGTCTCTTTCGTCAGTCAGAACTACGGGGCCGGCGAATGGGACAGAATCAGCAAAGGGAACCGGTTCACACTCTTTGGAGGGGCACTGTTTACGTTTTCAGAAGCGATGCTCCTTATCTTTCTGGCACCTTGGATAGTGGGACTCTTCACCAGAGATCCACAGGTGGCAGCCCTCACCATGCAGGAAATGCGGATCATCTATCCGCTGTATTTTCTCTGCACGATCATAGAAGTACTGAGCAGCAACATGAGAAGCTTTGGAATGGCAGTCTATCCCATGGCCATCGTGATCATAAGCTACTGTGGCGTCAGAGTCACGGTGCTGTATCGTTTCATGAGTCTGTTCCACAGCGTAAAAGGTGTGGCTTACTGTTATCCAATCTCCTGGACTTGTGCGGCGGTGCTTCTGGGAATCGCATATTGGAGGAAAATGCCTGAAAAAGCCAGAAAAATCTTTTGAAAATCCAGCAATATTCCTATTGACGAATGGGTCACACGGCCATATAATAAGCATATAACAATTGAGAGATTGCTCAACTGAACAACTGTTCAGTTGAGCGCTCATTGGAGGCTTATTATGACCACAAAAAGAAGTGACTGTGACCCAATATTCCCAGAAGTCATAGAGGAAGTCAGAAAAAAGATGCCAGGAGACAGGGAAATAGAAAATGTATCTTCCTTTTTCAAAATTCTTGGAGATAACACCAGGATCCGCATCCTCTATGCATTGAAAGAACGAGAAATGTGTGCAGGAGATATCGCTGTACTGCTTAACATGACAAAATCCGCTGTTTCTCATCAGTTGGCACTGATGCGCAATATGCATCAGGTACGGACGAGAAGAGAAGGAAAAAATGTGTTTTATTCTTTAGATGATCAACACATCGTAGATATCGTAGAAGAAGCACTGATTCATATGACGCATGTAGACCATTAAATAACTCAGGAAGGAACCAGGACATGCAAAGAAAAGTCTATATTCTGGAAGGTCTTGACTGTGCCAACTGCGCGGCCAAGATAGAAAATAAACTTAGCAAGATGCCTGAACTGTCAGATGTTTCCGTCACCTACGCCACAAAACAGCTGAGATTTTCCGCAGAAGACCCGGAAGCCCTGCTCCCGAAAATCCAGGAAACCATCTCAGCCATGGAGCCAGACGTAGAAGTCGTAGAAAGGAACCGAAGACAGTCCCGCAGCAGAACAGAGACAGGACATACACACGACCACGACCATGATCACGGGCATGAGCATGAACATCATCACGACCACGATCATGTGGATGCATGTGGCTGTGGGCACGACCATGGACATGATCACGAGCATGGACATGAGCACGGGCACGATCATGATCACGACCATGGACACGAACATCATCACGATCATGAGGATAGCTGTGGCTGCGGACACGACCATGGACATGAACATCATCACGATCACGGCCATGATCATGGACACGAGCACGAGCATGAGCACGAACATCATCATGATCATGGGGACAGCTGTGGCTGCGGACACGACCATGGACACGATCATGATCATGGGGACAGCTGTGGCTGCGGACACGACCATGAGCATCATCACCACCATGATTACGGGGATGCCTGCGGTTGCGGACATGATCACGAAGAGGATCATTCTCCTCATCCGACAAGATCGCATACACATTTTGTAGAAGAGCATCATCACCAATCCGGACATCCAGATGACTGTGAATGTGAGGACTGCACTTCATTTGTGGAGTACTGCGATATCTGCGGAGAGAGTCTGGCAAAATGCAACTGCAAGATGCCGGATGACGATATGGAAAAACGCGTATACATTTTGGAGGGCATTGACTGTGCGAACTGTGCAGCCAAAGTCGAGGCGAAGATCCGTCAGATGCCAGAAGTAGGTTTTGCTTCCGTTACTTACGCGACGAAGCAGCTTCGTGTCTCCGCCTACAATCAGGATGAGCTGCTGCCGAGACTGCAGCAGGTCGTGGATTCCGTTGAAGACGGGGTTACGGTTGTTCCGAGAAAGAGAAAGAGAACCACCGGAATCTCCAATACGAAGATCTATATTCTCGAGGGCCTTGATTGTGCGAACTGTGCAGCTGCTGTAGAAAGAAAACTGCAGACACTGCCTGAGGTAGATGATGTCACGATCACCTATGCGACCAAGCAGATGAAGCTTTCGGCAAAAGATCCTGACGCCATTCTCCCGACGGTTATTCAGGCGATCGACTCCGTTGAAGACGGCATCACCGTCATCCCGAAAGAGACCGTTAAAAATGCGGCGGCTGCGGAGGAGAAAAAGCCTTCTATCATAGAGAACCCGCTTTTCAGTATTGTGACAGGGGCTATCGTATTCATCATTGGAGAAATCTTAATTCATACAGTAATCCCTGAGAGCTCGATGGCTTCTTTCGCCATCTTTATCGTGGCGTATCTGATCCTTGGCGGAAAGGTTCTTCTTGCCGCAGCCAAGAATATCAGAAAAGGCCAGGTGTTTGATGAGAACTTCCTGATGTGTATCGCCACCATCGGTGCTTTCTGTATCAGAGAGTTCCCAGAGGCTGTCGGCGTTATGCTTTTCTACCGGATCGGTGAATATTTTGAAGACCGTGCGACAGAGCAGAGTCGGAGCCAGATTATGGAGGCCGTTGACTTAAGACCGGAAGTAGTTAATCTTGTCATTGGCGACGATGTCAAAGTGATTGACGCAGAAGAGGCCAATGTCGGCGACATCCTTCTGGTTCGTCCCGGCGACCGGATTCCGCTTGACGGCGTGATCATCGACGGAGAAAGCCGCATTGACACTTCACCTGTAACCGGTGAGCCGGTACCGGTGATGGCAAGAGTCGGCGACAACGTGGTTTCCGGATGTGTGAACACTTCAGGTCAGCTGAAGATGCGTGTGGAGAAAGTCCTTGAGGAATCCATGGTAACCCGTATTCTCGATTCCGTTGAAAATGCGGCAGCCAGCAAGCCGGAGATCGACAAGTTTATCACGAAATTTGCAAGAGTTTACACGCCATTTGTCGTATTCTTCGCACTGTTTGTAGCACTCGTACTGCCGGTAGTTCTTCCAAGCTGGCATTATCTCGTAGATCCGTCCTATGTGGGCAAAACCAATTCCATCATATTTGGAACAAGCGGAACGGCTTCAATCTACACCGCACTGACCTTCCTCGTTATCAGCTGTCCATGTGCGCTGGTTCTGAGTGTGCCGCTGGCATTCTTCTCCGGAATCGGAGCTGCCTCGAAGAAGGGAATCCTTTTCAAAGGCGGTATCGCCATCGAAGGCTTAAAGGGCGTTAAAGCCGTTGTTATGGATAAAACAGGAACCATCACCAAGGGTAACTTTGTGGTTCAGAAAGCAAATCCGGTCATTGATGGGATGTCGGAAGATGAGCTGCTTTTGATCAGTGCCAGCTGCGAGCTTTCCTCCACCCATCCAATCGGCAACAGCATCGTTGATGCAGCCAGGGAAAAAGGGCTTGAGATTGAAAGACCTGAGGCAGTCGAGGAAATCGCCGGACAGGGAATCAAGGCAAAGACATCAAAGGGAACGATTCTTTGTGGTAACAGAAAACTGATGGATGCAAACGGCATCGATCTGTCCGAATACCACAGCACAGATTTCGGAACAGAAGTCCTGGTTGCCCTTGACTCCAAATTCGCAGGAAATATCGTGATTGCCGATACCGTCAAAGATGATGCGGCGTCTGCCATCGCAAGCGTAAAGAAATTAGGAATCAAAACTGTTATGCTGACCGGCGATGCACAGGAAAGTGCAGAGGCAGTCGCAAAACAGACAGGCGTGGACGAAGTACATGCGAAACTTTTACCGCAGGATAAAGTATCCGAACTTCAGGCAATCCGCGCAAAAGACGGCGCCGTCATGTTTGTCGGCGACGGAATCAACGACGCTCCGGTACTCGCCGGCGCAGATGTAGGAGCGGCCATGGGCAGCGGCGCAGATGCAGCCATCGAGGCGGCGGATGTCGTATTCATGAATTCCGAAATGAATGCGATTCCGGAAGCCTTAAGCATCGCCAGAATGACCAACGCAATCTCCTGGCAGAATGTATATTTTGCTCTGGCAGTAAAGATCATCGTCATGATCATGGGCCTCTTCGGCTTTGCCAACATGTGGCTTGCCGTATTCGCCGACACCGGCGTATCCGTAATCTGCCTGTTGAATTCAATCCGTATTTTACGTAAATAAAAAGAAAAAAATATTGTATTTTCCCCCCTATTTCAGTAGAATGATATCAAAGGGAAAAGAGCCAGACTTTCATGCCGGGACAAGCATGAAAGTCTGACCTTGAGACCTTTGCAGTATCGAGAAAGATTATCCTGAAAGGGGGGTTTTTATGTATAAACTTTGGGATATTCTTAATCAGGCAAAACAGTTAAAATGGGTAGATCTTTCCCATTCGCTGAACAATGACAGCCCATACTGGAGCGGTATTCCTGATGGCTCCGTGGAGCTTGCCAAGACGGTTTTCGACTGGGGCAATCCGATGCTTGAATGCCTCATCCAGACCTTCAAGTTCCCAGGACAGTTCGGAACTCATATCGATTTTCCGGGACATTTTGCCAAAGACGGAGTCTTATCAGAAGCCTTTGACGTAAAAGACGGTGTGTACCCATTGTGCGTCATCGACCTTACCGACAAAGTGGCAAAAGATCCATGCTATGTCGTAACAGTGCAGGATATTAAAGACTACGAAAAAGCTTACGGCGAGATCCCGGACGGCGCATTCGTAGCACTTCGCACAGACTGGTACAAAAACTGGCCCGACATGGATGCCCTATCCGGCATCGCAGAAGACGGAAGCGAAAACTTCCCCGGCTGGTCCATGGAAGCCCTGCAATACATCTATGAAGAACGTAACGCAGCAGCAAACGGACACGAAACCCTCGATACAGACGCATCCGCAGAAGCAGCCAAGGCCGAAGACCTCGCCTGTGAAAGATACGTCCTCGAGAAAGGGAAACTCCAGATAGAGGTCCTGTGCAACCTCGACCAGGTGCCCCCTGCAGGAGCAGTACTCTTTGCAGCATGGCCTCACATCGAAGGTGCAACCGGCCTGCCCGTTCGCGTCTGGGCAATCTGCGAAGAATAAGAATAAAGTGAATCTTGATAGTTGTCGGCTGCCGGACGGAGTATTGATGGCCTGCGAATGCAGACCCTCATCAGCTTCGTCCGGCAGTTTTAACTATGTTTATTCAGCAGTTGTAACTACATTTGTACGGCAGTTTTAACTACATTTGCACGGCAGTTTTAACTACATTTGTACGGCAGTTTTTTGTGAAAGATAAACGGAATGTTTGCTCAAATTCACTCACGTAATCAGGCTAGGCAGGTGAATTCAGATGTAGGAGAGTCGGATTCGGGCAAACCTATGATACAGAGGTGGAATTTCCGCAGTATGCGGAAATGCCGAAGAGAAACTGGACGGTTTACCCGAATCAGCAGAGGGAACAGGCGGATATGAGTATGGTAGAGAAGCAGGATTCGTGTAACCCCATGATACAGAGGCG
>CACZNZ010000043.1 GCA_902782625.1 uncultured Lachnospiraceae bacterium
CCTGCGGGATTCCGACACGGGAAGCCGCTTCGTTTCGATGGGATCCTGCCGCCATGATGCCCCCAAAGAGTTCATCACACCACTCCGTCGTCGTCAGGTCAAGCACACCACAAAAGGCGCCTACATCGATCAGTCTTTCCATGGTTCTGCCGCCATTGCCGCTGGCATGGAAGACAACCACTTCAAAACCGTTCTCCTCCAGCAGTTTTCTGGCTCTTGTCACACAGGGCGTTGTCACGCCGTACATGGTCGCTGCAATCGCAGGTTTTTTCTCACAATCATCTTCAGCTAATGTATTCTCACACCCGATCATCCCGGCCATAGCCTGCACTGCGCCGCGGAAAACCACCCGGGAAATTTGATTGAGCCCGGCAATATCCACAATAGATGGAATCATAATCAGATCGCTGTCTCCAACAAAAGGAGTCACATCTCCTTCCGCTATTGTAGAGACCATAATCTTAGGAACTCCATTGGGAAGTGTGCGCATGGCTGGTGTCAACAGAGCGGTTCCTCCTGATCCGCCAAGTCCCATAATCCCCGCAACCTTTCCTGTCTCATAGAGAGACGGAACGATACGCATAAGTCCTTCCATCATCGCTTTCACGGCCTGACCACGGTCGCCTGTCCGACGTAATTCTTCAATATCATAGCCTGCAATCCCGGCTACTTCAGCGCCTGTCACATCGCAGGATACATCATGTGGCATGATTCCAACATCAATCAGAGAAGACGGTATCTTCAATTCATCAAACAATGATTTAATATATAAATATTCTTCCCCTTTGGTATCCAGGGTTCCCACAAGAAGCACCAATTGTTTCATAAATATTCCTACCCTTTAATTCTTTTTTTTATTTACGAAAATTATTCTCTGTGATATATTATATCAATGTGACAGTTCTGTGATTATACATAAGCTATATTGTACTTGTAAAAATCAAAAGAACAAATTTCTAAAATAATAAGGAGGAAACAAGTAATGTGGAACAGAGCAGAATTAAAAGAACAAGGTAAAATTGCTTTTAAGGCAAACTATTGGAGAAGTGTATTGGCAGCATTCCTGCTGGCGATCTTTGTTGGAGGGATTACAGTATATACAAGATCAAACTCATCGGATTGGGATGAACTGGTGAAACAATTCTCTCAGTTATCTCCGGAAGCGATGGCAGCATTCATCGGCGGATCCATTACGCTCGTTATTATCTCGATACTCATCAAGATTTTCTTGATCAATCCGCTTTGCGTAGGTTGCTATCATTTCTTTAGACAGAATGTAGAAAATGCACCCGCTGATTTAGGAGAAGTAAAAGTAGGTTTCCAGAATTACGGAAGAACTTTTCTCACTCTTCTTTTACGAGATGTTTTCTTAGCATTATGGACTCTGCTGCTTGTCATCCCGGGAATCGTTAAGGCTTATTCTTACAGAATGGTTCCTTATATTATGGCAGATCATCCTGAGCTTAGCCCGACAGAAGTCATCAACAAGTCAAAAGAGATGATGAATGGACATAAATTTAATGCCTTTATCCTGGATCTTTCCTTCCTCGGATGGTTCCTGTTAGGAGTACTTACTCTGGGTCTTGTCAATGTTTTCTGGACAAATCCATATAGAGAAAATACAGATGCTGCATTATATCTTGCATTGAAGTAAATAAAAAGAAGGACGCTGACAGTTATGAACGTAACCGCCAGCGTCCCTTTTTTTATTCTTTCCAGACATCGGTGTTTGTCAGTCCGATATTCTTTTCATGGAAGACAGGGTCTTTCCCTTCTTTTTTCTGTTTTTCATAATCTTTCAGACAGGCGATGGCAATTTTGCTGAGCAAAAAGATGGCTATGATGTTTACCACTGCTTCAAGTCCCATCGTGATATCAGCAAGACTCCATGCTACATCCATATTATTGCCTGCACCGATGAATACCATTGCGGCTGCAGCCAGACGGAAAATCAGCATGACCGTCTTGTTCTTGGTGATAAAGAGGATGTTGGCCTCTGCATAAAAATAATTTCCAAGGATAGATGTAAAAGCAAACAGACATACAATGAAAGTGACGAAATGGATCCCGATCGGTCCGATCACCCTGCTGACACACTGCTGAAGAAGCGGAATGCCGTTGTATTTCCCACCGTCCCAGTTTCCGGTCAGAAGGATCAGGAAAACCGTCGTGGAACAGATCAGCAGCGTATCAATATAGACGGAGATAATCTGCGCCAGCCCCTGCTTTGCCGGATGAGAAACCGTAGCCGAAGCACTCGCATTCGGCGCGGAACCCATACCTGCTTCATTCGAGAACAATCCACGTTTGATACCAAGGACCATGCATGATCCCGTAAATCCACCGAAGATAGACCGGAAGTTAAAAGCATCTTTTACCACGATCATCAGAACTGAAGGAAGTCTGGTGATATTGGTGATAATGGCAAAAAGACCAATGGCGATATACAGACCGGCCATCAGAGGTACCAACACGGAAGAAACCTTTCCGATTACATCGCCGGCAAAGAACATATACAGAGAGAGCAGCGCAAGAACCGCTCCGATCACGATCGTAAAGATCTTCATATTGATAACATTACCGTAAACTTCAAATGCCGAGACGATATTGTACGCCTGCAATCCGTTAAATCCAAAGGCAAATGTCGCAATCAGCGAAATCGCAAAGATGATACCCAGCCATCTGGCATTCAACGCTCTTTCAATATAGTAAGCGGGACCCCCTTTGAAACTGTCTCCGTCTTTTTTCTTGTAGATCTGGGCAAGTGTACTCTCTATAAATGCGGAGGATGCTCCCAAAACGGCCATCATCCACATCCATAATGCGGCCCCGGGTCCTCCTACGATGATGGCCGTCGCCACACCGGCCATATTGCCGGTCCCCACACGGGAAGCCGTGGCAATCATCAGCGCCTGAAAAGAAGAAACTCCTTTGTTATCATCCTTTTTCTCCAGCATACATTTCATTGCTTCCCGGAACTTTCTTATCTGTACAAATCCGGTTCTGACCGAAAAGAATATCCCGCTGCCGCCAGCATATAGATTAGCAGCCAGGTGTAAAGAATATCGTCCACCTTCACCAGAAATCCAGCAATATTCATCTGCAACATCCCCCTTTTTTTATTCTTTATGTTCTTTTAGCGCAAAATCACCGTTTGCTCCAAAGCCAGAAGCTTCTCTTTTTTACTCTGACTCTTGTTTATGATCCGTCATGTCATCACGATAAGGTACCATCGCGGACGGAACGACCTCCGAAGCTGCTTCAATATGTGCAGGCTGATCGTCAAAGAAAATGTGTGCGCCATATGCGGAAAGGACATCTGTTTTTTTGACCCCACCAAGGAAAAACGCCTCATCAATCCTGACATTCCATTCTCTCAAAGTCTTGATCGCCCGCTCATGGGCCGGTGCATTTCTTGCCGTAACCAGTGCCGTCCGGATCAGACCCTGATCCGGAAACTGATTCTGGATGCGCGACAGCGTCAGGAGAAAATTCGCAAAGGGACCTTTGCCCATCGGTTTGTCAGCATTCAGACGCTCGTGGTCTTCAAAGGCCTGTATCCCCTCCTGTTGAAAGATCATCTCGGAATCTGCAGAAAAGAGCACGGCATCCCCGTCAAAGGCAATACGGATCTCATCGATCTTCTCTCTGGAATTGGCGTGGGAGATTCCGGTCAGGATTCTGCCGGCCGCCACACCGTGGTTGATTGCCTGCTGCACATCATATTCATTGGCCGACAGAAACAAATCAGTCTTAAACGCATGAAGATAGGGTGCAATCATGGCACCGCTTGTCATCGCAGCCCGTGTAATGTCAAGTTCGTAATCCCTGATTGAATGAAAAATACGGACGCTTGTGTTGGGATTGTTCCTGGACATGATGATTACTTCCACCAGTCTCTCCCTGGACAGTTCATTTAACCCGAGAAAGGCCTTGACCAGCTCAAAGGCAGGCCCTTTGGGAAGAATTTCATCCTCGTGGCTTACCTGGTAAGCTTCATAGGCTTCCACACCCTGCTCCTCAAAGATCTGATTCTCTTTTTCCAGGTCAAACAGTGCTCTGGTACTGATGCCGATCACCATCGGCTTTGTCAGATCATATGCCATATTCTTCTCGCTCCTCACTATCTGATATTTTTTAGTTTATCACACGAAAAATCCGGCTTCAAGCAGTATCTTCAGGCTTCATTTTCCGGTTTTTTATGTTTCAGTCCGGAAAGAATTTCATCGACATGTGGATACTCCTGATAAGAGAAGGACTTGATACGCCTAAGGGCACCTTTTCCCATATTTCCCATCATGCCGATCCGGTTATTGATTTCCTTTTGCCTTGCAAGGATATTCTGTCTGATCTGTGTTGATTTCTGAACTGTGCTGCTTACCAATTCCTCCATGTTTTTATTGAACTGTTCATCGGCGTGAACCACGATCCTGTCAAAATGAATCAGGAAGCTGACAGTGAGCGTCAGATCCATCGCAAAAACAGCCATGATAAGAAGGGCTGCTGCCTCCATCGCAAGAGGTCTCGCCGGATCTATGATCCCTTCCACAAAAGGTATAAGATACTTTACAACGAGAACACCTGCAACGCCAAAGCCCAGACTGGTAAAGAGGCTGATTCTCCCGTGAAGATTGAAAGGCAGATCATGATAATCCCACCACACGGCATGAAACATTTTCTCCAGAAACCAGGAAGTAGCATATTCAAGGATAGCGCTGCCGATCACAGATATGACAAACAGTTCTACATAATTTAAATCCATCATAAAAGAAACCGCAATACAGCCGACCCCATAGATCGGACAGATCGGTCCATATAAAAAGCCCCTGTTTTCCCAGGCACCATTCTTAAAAATGCTGAGAATTGTCTCATAGATCCATCCCATACA
>CACZNZ010000044.1 GCA_902782625.1 uncultured Lachnospiraceae bacterium
CAGATTCCCATCTTTAGAAGAAAACATGCGATTCCTTTCATCCACCGAAAATGACCTGTTTTGAAACATGTCGAACGCCCCTTTCCCGATATAAGATACTTCCGGTCCAATTACGATCTCTGTTTCAATATTATTTATATCAGCTGAATCATATAAAAGATCACAAATTCCTTTGTATGTATCAACATCTTCAAAGAATTTCTGTATTTTTGTAATATCATCTGTATCCTCATCTAAATCAAAAGAATAGTTGGCCAACATATACAATTTTTCTGCAATCCCGTACTCATCAGATGATGCAAAGGCGTGTTCTCCGATACGCTTCAGCTTATTCGGTAGTTTCCCTATTTCAAGCTGCTCTGCTCTGAAAAAAGCATAATTCTCTATCTCTTCCACCGAATCCGGAAAAGAGATCTTCATATTCTTTGCCCCCCAGAAAGCGCCATAGACTATTCGTTTTGTTCCCTCCTTCACGTGATATACGCCTCGTGATTGTCGGGCAGGTGGATAAGCAATCATATCCTCTCCGTCTGCAGAGACTAATGCACCGTTATCGATTATATATCTACTGTTTTTTGATAGTTTTATTGTTTCAAGCTTGCTGCAGCCAACCACAATTCCTTTGTCAATCCCAATAATCGTCGACGGAATACTGAGCGTCCTTAATTCACTACAATATGCAAACGCACACTTTCCGATTTCAATCACACCTTCCGGGAGATTAACCGAATCCATGGATCTGCAGAGGGCAAAAGCTCGCGCTCCGATATACTTTAATCCGTCTGAAAGCTCAACATATTTTAGTTTCTCACAATTTAAAAACGCACCTGCCTGTATCTCTTCTATTGTATCTGGCAGCTTAATCTTCTCAACCTGACAATCGGACGTCTCTTCTTCGAATATGTTATAAGATCCGAAAGCCCCAGCCCCTATTACAGTCAGCGGGACTTCCTCCACATTATCAGGAAGAGTAAGATTCTTGTCTTTGCCTTCATATTCCACGAGTTCTGCATGATCGGAATGTACCGCATAAGAAAGCTTTCCGTAACTTGTTTCTTTTTCGACCAATCTGTATTCTCCAGATTCTTTTACACGAATCAATTTCGAAGCATAGCGTTCTCCTCTTGTATCGGTCAGCTGAATCTGAATATATACATTCGACAATTCAGATGCTTTTTTAGAAAAAACAGGCAGTTCTCTCCCAATAGCAATAGTAGAGATGTTAGCGCTTGTTTTCGATATCCATTCATTATACGGGAGCATGTTTCCGAATTGATCTTTCGCCTTAGCCAGATTAAGAATTGCTTCTACCTGAATAAGTCCTTCCGCTTTTGAAAGATCTACATCATTCTTTCCAATCCCTCCTTCGTCATCCTGCTGAATCTCTATTGAAGTAACTTCAGTCTCACCGGTTTTCGTATCAAGTGAAATAATCGGAGTTATCCAGTCGACATATTTTGTAGTACTAACATTATATTGAACCGTTCCCAACAACGTGTCCATTATTCCGAGCATAAGAGGGCTATATGTCTCTTTTCTTCGACCTGGCTCAAGTTGTCTCATTTGTCCGATAAAGCTTCCTCTATTCGAACCAAAACAGATCACATAAGGATCTGCAGGAACATGCAGCACACCTTCCATATCGGGTTCTACACTGCAGTGACATGCGATTACGTGATATAGACCTCCCCTTTCCTGAAGTATTGCGTATTCGGCCAATGCAGTATTCTCAAGCTGATCCGATGTAAGTTTTAGTGTTATCTCATCCTTATCCATTTTGGGTTCACCGAGAACCCAGTCCCTCGTTCTCTCCGACTTCCATGTTTTACCCATCTCCGTCAGCAGAGTATTGTATGCGTCCAGACCGGTCAATCCTCGGTATACACCATCTCGGTCATTGTAAATCTTCTTATTAGCTGATGGGAAATATATAGATATTCCAGCAGCCCCCTCCGTATTTGCATACTGATAGCAGACCATTTCGTGAACTGCCGACTCAAGTTTTGCACATTCATCAGGATACGAATCGGATAACTTACTTGAGAAATCACACAGGTCGACAAGATCATATATGTAATAATCGCTGTCTTTGTTCTCACTTCCGATATTACCAAAACTTTTCGCTCCTGATCGTTTTCTCAACAAGTCGGTATATTCTGAAACTCCCAGATTCCGTGAAATTGCCTCAGCCAATTCATTGACGGAAGCACTGACTTTTTCCACTTCCGAAAGATCTGAAAGTGAAAGTGTCAGTGTAGGCTTAGTTCTTATACTCTTCTCATAATACCTTTTATAGCCATCAATAATCGTCTTTGCCATATCCAAAGGTTCAGATATATCATTTAATGCTGAAAAAGCCGAATAATCCCATCCATCACCCGGCTCTGATTCTTCGGATGCCAGATAATAATCGGCATAATCTTTCCAGACAGTCATGCTCTCCAGAGATCCCATCAGGCAGGCATCAAAGCCAACTATATCAATTGACGCTCCTTCTGCATACGGTGTCATCTCAAGGGCATCTTTCATCTCCTCAAGAAGAAGGGAATCTCCGTCAAAAAGTTCATCATTACCGTATCCGCGCAACGGCCCCCCACCATGATCCCAACAGACAAGCATAGTGTGTTTTGCCGGGTAATGCTCATAGCAATAGTTGATAAAAGAAGCAAAAGTCTTCGCGTCACCCATACTGACATTCTTCCCTGTTTCTGCGACAACACGCTCTCCTTCCGGAAGAGAAAGATCATAAACGCAGTTCCTGTCAGCAGGAATGTCGTATGACCAACGGTCAGTCCCTCCGGTGTATAGTACGATATTACTACGCCCATAATCTATTCCGGCCGCTTCTAACTCCATTATGTCAAATGTAGCTTTGCAAAGATGACTTTCAAGATCTGATCCAACCATATAGATCATCACAGTCCATTCTTTCTCCCCCGACTTTTTCGAGTTTCTCGTATCAAATAGCGTGGCAGAAGATCCTTTGGAAAAATCGAATCCCACCACTTCCGGCTTGCTATCTTGAAAAACAGATTCAGATCGTGACGGCGCACCAGGTACAGTATTTTGTGTGTTATTTCCCGAAACTAAAACATCAGAAGCCGGAATGATTCCGGCTTCTGATGTTTGAGAGCATGCAGAAAAAAGCAATAAAATAACAACCAGCGTTGCTATACATTTTTTCCAGATAAAATCATTTTTCTCACTATTATTAAACATATCGCTCATCCAGATCAGTATTTCTCAAATCCGTTTTTTACTTGATATTTCTTAAGCATCTCCACATTCTTATATTCAATCAACCGATATATTCACCCGTATACATTATATAAGCATGAGAAAACCCTGCATCTATGGCAGCATCCAAAACTTTCTCGGCATCAGCTTCTGTTGAATATTCGCCCGCAGACACACAGTACCATCTCTCCTGATTTAAATTACTCCACTCATCGGAAATGTAAACACGTCCATCCAGACCACGTCTCGATAATTCATCAGCCTTGCTCTGAGCCACATACATATCCTTGGATGAATAGCACCATACTCCGTAAAACGGATTCTTCTTTGTGCCCTCAGTTATTGTATAATCTGATGATGAGAAATCTGATATGGCAATCGGTGCCATAGATATCACTTGTTTATCAAAATCATATTCATAATCATATACATCCGACACACGGATATGTTCGCTATCGCCGACCAAATTCACCCAGTACTGTCCGTCTCTGCTCCAATACCTATACTCATCCGAAGTATTAAAATATCTGATATTATTCGTGGAAATAGCAAACATTCTATGCTCAATCTTTTCGCGATAGTAGGTGTCAGCCAAAGCCTCCTGTGCATAACCGTAAAATGGCTGATCACTGCTGCTATAGTGCTCAGCAGCTGAACCGAAGTCGTCCCATGTCACATCCACTTCATACCAGTTTCCATCGATTTTAACTATTGTCCAGGCATGCAGCCCCATATTTTCACCAGCTCCTGCCATTCCGCACAGAAATACTGCTTCCATACCTGCCTGTTGCAGAAGATAAATGTATGCCTGCGTGTATCCGTCACAGACAGCATAATGCGGTCTTCCAGCTGAATTGGACACTAATGCTCCATATGCAGTATGCGCCCGATCATTAGACTTATCATTATCGCAGACATCATAGTCATATGTCACGTCATTGAAGAGTTTATCATGTACTGATCTGGCAATAGACCATTGCGAATCCGATGTATTAATATCCTCCAGAAAATCATCAACAGCATCATTAAACTTATTAATTTCGTCAACATATTTTTTATAAGATTCATTCAAGGAGACGTAAACTGTATAGTTATTATTGCTATCCCTGTTAGTTGTATAACTCCATGTAAAATATGTCTCATCCGAATTATAGTTCCAAAAGAATTCCGGATGATCATAATGAATGCAATATATTATTTTTAATATATGATTCCTAAAATCCGTAGTAGAAGGATTTTCTTTGGTTAAAAAAGATGTGGTGCAAACTGATTCATAGGAATAATACACAGCCAACGTCGTAGCTTCATATACATGTCTTTCAAAATCATTGAGTTTGTTATAGTAATAATAGCTTTTCGCATTGTTGATCATTGGTGTCTTCTGTGGAGTTTTAAAATCACGCATTGATCGATCTATTTCCTGCGCTTCTTCTTCAGAAATCTCTTTGAGTTCAAAGTTTTTTGAACAATCAGCCACATCTCCGACAGACATGCTGTATAAAGCATTTGATGGCTTAATTTCAACTGCATTCAGAGAGTTTCCATCTGCATTCGTACTTTCGTTTTCCTTCTTCACGCTTGTCACTTCTTCGCTCTCAAGTTTCTCGTCTGCAAGTGTTTCAGAAGTCGAGACATCTGATGTTGCCGCCCGATCAGATCCGCATCCTATAAACAAGCAGCTTAACAGTACAAGCAAAATAATCCATGCAATAGTTTTTTTCATTTTTCTCCTTCGTCCAAAAATTCACTAATTGTGATTGGATTTCCTTTCTCCGGGTTCTCCGGGCATTTACAACATATCAGATAAAAAGGTTCGCTATATTCATTATAGATAACGGGGATACTCATATAAAGGACGTTTGATAATTCGTATTATCTATATATTATCGGTTTCAGACATCAAAAAAGACAGCCGGATCTCCGCTGCGATGCGGTTGTCGAAATAATCCAGAATGCTCGCTCCGTCCATTCTCTCCGGGGCAGCGGTCAGACCAAGGAGGATCTTGGGCTTGAAATAATTCAGGAACCAAACCTGTGGGAGCAATCGCCTTTGAAAGTTGTACCATATACCTCTTTGGATTTTTCCCTTTGACGGAATTGGTCGCCCTATAAGGAAGCAGCTAATAGCCCTTTGTAATCGCCATGAGAGCCGCTTAGAGAAGAATAGCGGCAGAGAAAAGCAACACAAAGATTGTATATGGGAGCATGGTTATTTCCCTTTCTTGTGATCATTGATTGCACTTCTTATCACCAAAAAAATTACCACAGGTAATGGTAATGCCAAAAGAATTTCAACTGCCTTTGCCACTCCCTCTCCACCCGAAAAGTCAATATGCATCTCATTCTTAGAGCATAAATATCCTAAACCGCCAAAGGCTAACATAAACATAATATACAAAAATACCAGTTTCACACTGAACACATTCCTTTTCCTGATACATTCCCATATATATTTCACGCCTGCACCCGCCAAAGATATCGCATGCAAATTCAATAGAATACCAAAATTTGCAATAATCGCGCCGTCCTGAAATATGATTCCATACTCCTCATAGCCAAGTTGATAACCAAGCCTTCCCGGAAGCCAAGAGTACAATATTGTTGAAATCATAAGAAATCCTAATGAAAGTAAAAGAATTTTTTTCCATATTCTCGATTTCTCTAGTATTGCCTCAAAGCAAAGTGAATACAATACGCATGCTATAACCTCGCCTGCCCAGATTGTGAAGATGCACATAGAAAAAATAAACTCTCTCATATCTATTCATCCACCGCATTTTTCATTCCTCAGCCCACCCCTTTTCTATAGCCTCATCCACGATCAGGTCGATCAAAACATCAAGCTCTGCTTTCACCTGTTCCAGGGGTTTAGAGTCAAGTTCCGTTTTTGAGCAAATGTCCATAATTGATTATCTACCCAAGAGCCCTCGGCTACATATACCACGTTCCATACATTTCTCTCTCCAAGTCTCTACTAATTCAGCTGAATGTATTCAGAAATGCTTCGACCTGCGGAATTACTGGGTAATCATATATTCTTACTCTTGCACCTCTTTGCGCAATATGCTGCGCCACATAATCCCCAATATGCA
>CACZNZ010000045.1 GCA_902782625.1 uncultured Lachnospiraceae bacterium
GCTTTCGTGAAATCTCTGGCTTTTTCCTCTGTAGCATGAGGGGCATGATCGGTAGCGATCATATCGATCGTGCCGTCAGCAAGCCCTTCAATTATTTTCGTTCTGTCCCACTCAGTCCTCACAGGAGGATTCATTTTACACATGGTTCCGTAAGTCGGAAGCATCTCCTCTGTGAGTGAAAAATGATGCGGGGTCGCTTCCGCAAACACATGGGCTCCTGCCTTTTTGGCATACCTTACAAGGTCTACAGACCGGCCGGATGAAATGTGCTGAATATCAACTTTTGCCCTGGTCTCAAGTGCGAGCATTACATCTCTGGCGACCATTACATCCTCGGAGATGGCCGGAGCTCCTCCGATTCCCATATAATTGGAGATAACCCCTTTATTGATACCGTTTATTTCATTTAGTGAAGGATCCGCCTCATGTAAAGAAATGGGCTTGTCTACCCGCCGGGCCTCTTCCATCGCTCTTTTGATGAAAGCGGTATCTGTAAGAGGAATGCCGTCATCGGAAAACCCACAGGCTCCATGAGAGACCATCTCATCAAAATCAACCAGTTTTTTCCCTTCGAATCCTTTGGAAACAGCTGAAACCTGGTATACATGAATCGGAAGATCCCTTGCTCTGTTAACAATATCATCTAGAGTTTCAGGATTGTCAACAACCGGAGAAGTATTGGCCATGCATACAACAGTGGTATATCCACCGGCTGCCGCTGCCCGGCTTCCTGTCACAAGATCCTCTTTATAGGTAAACCCGGGATCCCGGAAATGCACATGGACATCGACAAGACCCGGTGCGACAATGCATCCTCTGGCATCGATCACTTCTGTATCCATCTCATGTACAGAATCAGGAGCAGGGCCAAACCCTTCAATCTTCCCGTCCTTTATCCATACGTCTGTTATTTCATCTCTACCGCTGGCAGGGTCCATGACCCGGCCGTTTCTGATCCGTATCATGAGTCTATCGTACCTCCGTCTGTCATAAATGGTTTGTTAAGCTCAAAAGTTCCCTCCAGAGCAAATCTGCCCTCCAGGATTAATGGTGTTTCCACACGCTGTGCGTTGACACAGGTGATGCGGTCAAGTTCCTCGTATGGAATCGTAATATCAGTATGACAGTGGAAATATGCCTCCTTAGGGCTGCTTTCCCGAAGAATCGAAATCTCATTGTCTTTCGCAATCACCTCTCGCCCGTCCGGATTGTATACTCTCACATCTTCACTGTACGAATAACAGGTATCCCCCACGGCGATATGTGGGCCCATTTTCTCAGCAATCAGAATAGGAAGTTTCCCCATAATGTCGAATCGTCCCGCCATTACATACGCAGTCGTGTTCGTGCCAATCGCAAACTCACCCATCGGCAGATTCTTCTGACCATAGAAGATATTTTCTTCAATATAGCGCTTTCCTTCTTCCGGATCCTCATAGTTTCCACAGGAATACTCCGTGACACGACCGTCTTCAAAGGTCAGCCTTAAATCCTTAAACTTAAGCCCGTCCAGATAGACCTCCGTCACATGCAAAAGTCCGTTTGTTCCGGCAAGTTTCGGTGTTGTAAAAACCTCTCCCACAGGGATATTGACATCTGCCAGGCAATTCTCGAATTTTGTCTCTTTACTCAAATCATTTGCAGGAGTAAGAGCGATTGTCAGATTGGTCATGTTTTTGCCACGTCCCATCACTCTGACATGCTCGGCCTGATCAAGAACATTGATCAGCTTTTGCTGTATTTTTTCGTAAAGATCATTATCAAGCGTATTTACTTTCAGGATTTCCTCGAATATCTCCGGAAATCTGCTCCCAATCGATGGGAGCGGGTAGGCCGCTATCGTAAAGCTCCGTTCATTCTGATCGATGAATTCATTAATCAGCTGATTGGACAACATCTGAAATTCTGTCCGTAGGTTCTGCTGACGCTCGCTTAATCTGTAGGCCTCTGTCTTGGTGACAGGAATAAACGGTTCTTCTCCAAAGACTTCAAGACAAGCCGGCCCTGCAAAACCTGCAGCCTCTTCTGCGTATCGTTCAAAGGCTGTTCTCATGCAGGCAATCTTTCTGTCAGACATTTTCTTATCAAAGTAGATCGCCTCGTCAAACCGGTGATCATAATCATATTGCGGATTCACATTGGTTCCTGCATATCCGATGCGCAGATTCATTCGTTTATTGAGCGTATTCCATGCATATCGATAGAGAACGGGTTTTAATCCCATTTTTTCAAACCGTACAATACATGCCCGGACCACTCTTTCGAATCCAATATTATACCGGATATTGACAGAGTTTTTCGTCGAAAGATCTACGGATTTCAATTCAAAACCACGTCGGTACCCTTCTGTAAAATTATCCGCAATCTGATCGATCTTCTCCTGCGGCATTGTGTTTAGAAAAGATGCCATACCGATTTCGTTCTCGGATATGTACTCCCCATAAGAAAACAGATACCGAAGATCATTAAGATCACTATCCATTACAATGGATGTCGCAAAATCAAGTGACGGATCCACCATTTCGCGGATTCTCCATTCCACCCATTCCGAGGCATTATCGTATAGAAAACTGTAAATGTGTTCTTTGACCTGACGGTATTTCACCTCTTCATCTTCAAAGAGAAAATGTATCTCTAAAAAGAGTTCGAGAAGCAACGTCACCCGTTTTAAGTTCTGTTCAAATGCTGCGATTCTGACCGATCGCAGTTCACAATATAAAAAGCTCAGAATACGGCCGAATTCCTCACCAATCGTCCTGACCGCAAAGGCAGGATTTGCGTAAGATCTTTCGTAATTCTGAGGCTGAATATCCTGATAAAACCACTCATTTTCTTTCATGAGTTCTTCCATCGGGGCCAGATATCTGTTATGCAGTGCAATCTCTTTGTAAAGATTGATACACTGAGAGAGGAAAGAAGCTGTACGGACAAAATAATCCCTTATTACATCTTCCCTGATGATTTCTTCCGCTGCAGCGATCTCTCTGATTCTGGAAGAAGCCAGATGGAATCTCTCTGTCATTTCCTGATTGGTTTCCTTGAATCTATCTCTGTAATCCATCCTGATACTATGTCCCTTCTTTTCTATATCATCATAATTGCAATACCTAATACAATCACAATAACATTCAAACTGATACCGGATATCTTGTATTTCTGAACCGTCTTGATGTCATCGTAGCTGAAAAGGCCCCACAGGGTCCCGAAGACCGAAAGCAGGACAAACAGACATCCTGCCAGTCCGCCGTAGATTGACAGTTCTCCCCCCGACAGAATCGAGAAAACAAAAAGGATCAAAAATCCGACCAGAGAAAATATTCCGATCCCCAGTGTGATCAGTGCATTTTTTGAAACTCTTTTTTCGGAAAATGATATTCCTCCTGTGTTCATTTATGTCTCTTCCTTTCCCTTCTTCTTTTTTATCCGCCAATAGATACGAAGTCCTATCTGATAGAGCAGCCAGCCGATGATTCCTCCGACCGTATTTAAAAACAGGTCATCGACATCAAAGACACCCACCCTGGAAAATAGCTGTATGGTTTCAATCAACAGACTAAACAGTAAGGAATACAATGCCATCGTGAATAGTCCCGGCGTCTTTTTTGTCCACAGGGGAATCAGAAATCCCAGAGGAACAAAAACGATCAGATTTCCGAACAGATTCAGAAGCACTGCACCAACGGATACCTGGTCCCTGTAGATAATAAACCTTCGTATTTCTTCAAATAATACCAGGTTATATCGGTAGGAATGGTATCCGTGTACGCGTCCCAGACGGTCGGCAAAAAAGAGGAAGTAAACAATAAAACAGATGTAGAGCACTGTCAATAGAAAGCTTACGATTCCAATCTTTTTCCTGCTTTCATTCATTGATCAGATACTACCCCATATTTCTCATAATATGCATCGATTTCTTTTTTACGCTGATCATCGATAATGATCTGTCCCTTATAAGGCCGATTATAAAGATGTTCCACCACCTCGGCCATCGTGACGATCGCTGTAGTTTTTATCCCGTACTTTTCGCTGATTTCATCAAGGGCACTCTTTTCTCCCTGACCTCTTTCCATACGGTCTACGGAAACAACCAGTCCCAGTACATCGACATCTGCCTGGGCTTTAATGATCGGAAGTGTTTCCTGAATGGAAGTGCCTGCAGTTGTAACATCCTCGATGATTACGACTTTGTCGCCATCTTCAATCGGGCTTCCGAGAAGAATCCCTTTATCTCCGTGGTCTTTGATCTCCTTGCGATTGCTGCAGTACCGGATTTCCTCTCCATATTGTGTGGAGATGGCGATCGTAGCGGCCACACTCAGAGGGATACCTTTATAAGCAGGTCCAAAGAGTACATCAAAATCAAGTCCGAACTGATCTTTTATTGCTCTGGCATAATATCTTCCAAGTCTTTCAAGCTGTGCACCGGTACGGTAGAATCCCGTATTTACAAAAAACGGGGTATTTCTGCCACTTTTCGTGACGAAATCTCCGAATTTCAGCACGTTGCAGTCTATCATAAATTCTATAAATTCTTTCTTATATGTTTCCATAGATTCCTCCTACATACAGCCAATAATCTCATGGATGTCATCGATACGGTATTGTTTCATGTAATCTTCTATTCCCTGCAGCACTTTCAGACTCGCCGCAGGATCGTGGAAATTCGCTGTTCCTACAGACACCATTGTCGCGCCTGCCATCATCATTTCCACAGCATCTTCTCCGTTCATAATGCCGCCCATCCCGATGATCGGGAGATCACAGGCTTTGTGTACCTGATAAACCATTCGGACCGCCACAGGATGAATCGCAGGTCCGGAAAGTCCTCCTGTCTTATTGGCCAGGGCAAACTGTCTTCTGTGAATATCAATCTTCATACCGGTAATGGTATTGATCAGGGAAAGGGCATCTGCCCCTCCTGCCTCTGCTGCTTTGGCCATCTCACAGATATCGGTCACATTGGGACTTAATTTCATGACAACAGGTTGTCTTGCTTTCTTTTTGATCTCCTCTGTAATCTGGCAGAGTGCCTTCGGATCCTGCCCGAAAGCGATGCCGCCCTCTTTTACATTGGGACAGGACACATTGATCTCGAGGAGGGAAACCGGTTCATTCGCCAGTCTTTCCACGACTTCTACGTAATCTTCCACGGTTCTTCCACAGACATTGACGATAATCCTTGCTCCGGCCTGCGCCAGATGAGGAATATCTCTTTTACAAAAGAGGTCTATTCCGGGATTCTGCAGACCGACGGCATTAAGCATTCCTGCATAAGTCTCGGCCAGACGGGGTGTGTCATTGCCTTCCCACGGCACATTGGCCACCCCTTTGGTGGTCACTGCTCCAAGACGTGAAAGCTCTACAAAGTTCTCATACTCTGCCCCGGATCCAAATGTACCGGATGCTGTTGTGACAGGGTTGGGAAAAGATACTCCGGCGATATTGACTTTCATATTCATAGGAAGAGCACCTCCTTTGCATCAAAAACCGGACCATCTTTACAAATCCTTGCATTGCCTACATTCGTATGATGATTCTTATCTTTGGTTTTACAGATACATCCAAGACACGCACCGATTCCACAGGCCATCCTCTCCTCAAGTGAAATCTGAGCATACATCCCCTTTTCATTTGCAAATGCAGCTATAGCTTTCAGCATCGGCATTGGTCCGCAGGAATAGATACTCTTTCCGGACACTCCGTGTTCCGTCATCGCATCGATGACGGTTCCCCTGGTCCCCAGACTGCCATCCTCTGTTGCAACGAACGTATCACAAACCTCCTGGAATTCCTTTAGCAGGAAAGTTTCATCTCTATATCCGAGCACCACTTTTTTTACGCCCGCAAGACTCTTTGCCAAAGCAAGCATCGGCGGAATTCCTATACCTCCGCCAATCAGAATGGCTTCTTCCTCATTAGGAGTAAACCCATTGCCCAAAGGACCCATGACTTCTATCATCTGTCCGCTCTTATACCCGGAGATTTCCCTGGTCCCCTTCCCTGCAATACGATAGACCATGCGAATCAGCCCCTGCTCTTTTTCTGTATCACAGATGCTGATCGGTCTTGGTAATAATCTCGAACCATCTTTACAGTAAAGGCATACGAACTGTCCGGGAACAGCTTCAGCTGCTGCTTCTGGAAAATGTATCGTCAGATCAAAGATTTCTGTTCCGATTTTTTCATGATGGA
>CACZNZ010000046.1 GCA_902782625.1 uncultured Lachnospiraceae bacterium
AGACCATAATAATGGCCGTTCCTATATCAACGTTATCTGAATATGTAATCATGTATTCCGATTCAGGAATTTTTCTTCCTTTGAAGGTTACTGTTACCGGCGGCGTCAGGGCATGCCCGGTATAAACCTGTGGAGGCGCCTCGACTTCCGCATCCGAAGCGTCGATTGGTCCTTTCTCAAGAAAGATACTTCGATAGGCTTCCTGAGGAAGATATGCGTATGCCCTTACACTTTCATCATAAAATACAGCGGGCAGTTTGATTTTTTTCTCGCCTGTCCTTTTCGGTGTCCAAAGCCTTGACAGCGCCTGACACGGATCCAGAAAATCTGTACAGGTAATCTCAGAGATATCAAAATAACGCAGATCCAGTGTGTCCAGTTTCTCACATCCTTCGAACAATCCGCTGATATCTTCCGCAAGTTGAACCCCTTTTCCAAAAGAGAGGCTTGTCAGTTCAGCATCCTTCCAGGGATGCTCTCCCAGTTTCGTTGTATACTCCTCATCATCGATCACGGCCGTACCAGGAACCTCAAGTGAACTGTCTTCTCCTGTATATTCATAGATCGTAATCTGTTTGTTGTCTTTGTCTAATTCGTATTGATAATCATCCTGCCATGTTGTCGCTTCCTGGGCATCGACCCTTTGTCCGAAAGCCATGCATAAAAGCAGCATGGCAAAAAGCAGTTTCTTCATAGTAAATAGTTTCATATGCAGTTTTTTGTCTCCTTATTTTATTGTCGTTTCTTAAAGTCGTTCTTCCTTTTCAAGCGCAAGAAAATATTTGTAGTTATCTACCATCAATTCACCACAGGCATCTTCATCACAGGAAATAATGGCGCCATTGTGCAGTTGCAGAGCGCTGCATGTCCATTTCATACTGACATTTCCCTCTACCGTAGCGGCCAGGGCTCTGGCCTTGTTGTGTCCGCTGATGAGGATCAGCACCTCTTTAGCATCGGTCACTGTGCCGATTCCGACAGACAAAGCTTTCTCCGGAACCTTCTCCGGATCGTAATCAAAGAACCGGGAATTCGCAATCCTTGTATCATCAGTCAATGTCCGCACACCGGTTCTTGAAGTCAGCGAGGTAAATGGCTCATTGAAGGCAAGATGTCCGTCCACACCGATTCCGCCGACAAAGAGATCCACACCCCCATAGGAAGCGATTTTTTCTTCATATCGCTCACATTCTCCTTCAGGATCGTCTGTCATGCCATTTAAGATATTCGTATTCTCCTCCGGGATATTCACATGGTTAAAAAGATTTTCATGCATATAGGTCCAGTAGCTTTGCGGATGTTCCCTGGGAAGCCCCAGATATTCATCCATATTGAACGTCACCACATTTTCAAAAGAAACTTCTCCATTCTCGTACTTTTTTACCAGTTCTTTATAAAGCCCGAGCTGAGAAGATCCCGTGGGAAGGCCGAGCACGAACGGACGCTCTTCTTTATGTCCGTTGATTTTTCCCGCGATGTAATTCGCGGCCCACTGACACACCTTGTCATAATTCTCCTGAATAATCACTCGCATTTCATATCCTCCTGTACATCTGTCTCCTATAATTCCATGGTTATAGTATACCATTTCGTTCTGATGTGTCTAGAGAAGTTTTTCTATGTATTATATTTTGAAAATGTGTTATTGTTTTATCAGATAAGTGAAGAAAGGGTTCCGAATTATGGCGAAAAAGAAAAACTCTCGAAAAAAAAATATGAAAAAAAAGACCGTCTCTTATTCCCCTGTTTTATTATGGATTCCGGTCTTTTTTGTGATAGTCTGCGTTCCTCTTCTTGTAAAAGCTGTGCCTTTTTACAATGTAGTGGCTGAATACCTCTGGACTGGAACTGATTCCATGTATCTAAAAGATTTCTTTTTAATCGTAAAAGGATGGGGGCTTTATCTGGCTGCAGGTCTTTCCCTGTTTGTTGTTTTATGTATGGTTCTCCTTGGGAAGAACATCCGGCTTCCATCAAAATGGCTGGCTTTACCAGCCGGGTATCTTGTCCTTGCCCTGATCTCTGCTCTGCTATCTAAAGACCATAGAATCTCATGGAAAGGAGCCATGGATCTGCACCAGCCATTCCCGGTACTGGCAGGATATATCATTTTGTTTTATTATACCTGCATCATAGCCGGTAAGATAACGGACTCTGCTAACGAGGAAAATCATCGTATCATTCCATACATCCTTCGATGTTTCCTTCTTTTGGCCCTTTTGTTATCCGTTACAGGCCTTCTTCAAATGGCAGGGCATGACCCGTTCAGTCTGAAGTTTATACAGAATCTTTGTGGTCTGAACAGCACAGACATACTGGATTCCGAAAGAATCTATATGACATTGTATCATCCTGATTATGTGGGCGTTATGATCTCTATGCTGATCCCCATGATCACTGCAGGATTTTTTCTCGATCTATCCCCTTATCGGTATGGTTATGGACTGGCAAATGTTTTGCTGATTGTTTGTCTTTTTGGGTCAAAAACACGTTCCGGCCTCATCTCTTTTTTAATAACCGGGCTTGTATTTGTTATTTTGTTCTTTATCAGATATATCCGGGACGGGAGCAAGAAGAATCATGATTTCAGATTAATCCTTTTTATCGGCGTCCTTTTTTGTGTTGCTATAGGTATGCTGGGATTTGACAATCCTTTTTCACAACGATTTTTCCAGTCTCATGAAAAAAAGAGCATCAATACACAGGGCATCACGGGGATAGAAACACAGGAAAACCAGGCTGTCATCCTGATCGGCAAAAAAGAGTATCATCTTTCCTGGACCGGTGAAAAAAGCCCAACAATGACTGATAAAGATGATAAGCAACTCCACTTATTGCCTGTCTCTGAATCAGAAGAAAAGGCTCTTAGGAAAAAGCTAAAGAAAAAAGTTGCCGTTGATCTGTCGACAGCTTTGATCTATCAATTGGAAAATGTCAAAGACTGTTTTCTGATTCAGGTTGCTCTTGATTCCTCTTCAAAGAGAATGGGAAATGGATATGCATTATATGACGGTTCCGATATCTGGCTTATCGCAAAAGATCCACAGGAAGGGACTTATGTCATGATGAACAGACAGGGATTCTTTTCGAAGAGTATAATCTCTGAAGATGCCTTTCCGCCTTCTTTCTATGGCTTTGCTTCAAAGCGGGGATATATCTGGTCAAAAACTATCCCCCGATTAAAATCGTCCATTTTTATCGGAAAAGGTCCTGATATGTTCCCTCTTGTTTTCCCAAATCAGGATTATATTGCAAGACACCTGGTTGGAGAAGACGATACGTTCATCAATAAGCCTCACAACTGGTATCTGCAAATGTCTTCAGAAACCGGCGTACTTTCGGCCTTCCTTACCATCCTTTATCTTTTATACTATCTATGGCAGAAATATCGGACAGATTGCTTTCTTGCATCTAGGCCTGGCGAAAAGAGAGAGCGTGCATATCTCAGATCCTGCCGAATTCTGAATGCAGGAGCAGGATTATCCGTTCTGGCATATATGATTTCTGCCTTAGTCAATGATTCCATGGTGCTATGTGCCCCCCTGTTCTGGATCATTCTGGGACTGGGAAGTGCATTGCGTCAATAAAAATTTAAAAAAACATCTTTTTCTTCTTTCTTTTGACGCTTCTTTCGATGCTTCACCTGTTATGATGTGATCAGAAAAGAAAACACAGGTCAAAAAAACAAAGAATTAAAAATAAGAAAGGAAGAAGAAAGATGAAAAAAATGAGAAAGATTATCGCAGTTTTAGGGACATTAACAATGATCATGGCTATGGGCATCATGACCCATGCCGCAGGAGCAGCAACAGGGACCATCACCATCACACCCCCGGATAAGACGGAAGCAAACACAGAAAACACATACAAAATCTACAAAGTGTTCGACGCATCAGGCAATGGTGAAGGAATCAGCTACAGAGTAAAGAAATCCAAATCCGGTGTTCCGGATATGAAAGCAATCTATGATGCAGACCCGGATCTTTCCTGGGACGCAGCTACCGTAGAACATTTCATTCTCGACAGTGCAGGAAATGTTCATTTTGGAACAGAAAGAATCGTAGACGGCAAAGTCGTTATCACAGACAGTAAGGCAACCGAGCTTAGCCCTCAGGCTATCGCAGCAGTCACAGCATATGTAACCGAAGAAGACCTCATTGATACAGTAACAACAACAGGCGTGGCACCTGGTAGTTCCCATGAACTTCCGAACGGATATTACTACGTAACAACTACCACAGGAGCAGCAGTTTCTATCAACAGTACTAATCCAAACGCATCCATCCAGGATAAGAACACTGTTCCGGAAGTAGACAAAAAAATCACCGGTGCAAGCAGCATCGATGAAGACGGAAAAAAAGCATTGGCACAGGTTGGATCCGAAGTAGCCTACACAGCAACCCTGAAAATCGGCAAAGGTGCAAAAGGATATGTATTTTTCGATAAAATGACAAACGGCCTCTCCTACATCCCTACCTCTCTTGCCATCACGATCGGGGATGTCACAGTGGACCAGGGAAATTATACAGTAGGAACAGGTTCTGAAACTGATGACTATACTTTTAAAGTATCTTTTAAAGACGACTATACCAAGACACTTGCTGTCGGAACAGAAATCAGCATCCGTTACAAAGCGATCATTACTGCAGATGCCGTAACTGTAAATCCTGAAAAGAACACCGCTTACTTAAAATACGGTGACGAAAATTCCGACAACAGAACTCCTGTTTCTGAGACAGAAGTATACAACGCAAAAATCACTGTAACAAAAACAGACGAAGCTGACAAACCACTTGCAGGCGCAGGTTTTATCTTAAAAAATGCAGAAGGTAAGTACTATCAGTATACTGCAGCAACTGACAATACCTCCGCAACAGTCACATGGGTTGACAATATTAAAGAAGCAACAGAATACACCTCCGATGACCAGGGTAATCTGAATGGAGTGTTTACCGGACTGGCAAATGGCACCTACACTCTGATCGAGAATACCACTCCGGCCGGATACAATACAGCAGATAATATCGAGTTTAGCATCAAAGAGCACGACTATACCGCAAAAAACCTGGAACAGACAGCAACAGTCATCAACCAGTCAGGCGCTGTTCTTCCTTCCACCGGTGGAATGGGAACGAGATTATTCTACCTTGCAGGAACCGTCCTTGTACTTGGAGCAGGACTCCTGCTGATCACACGCAAAAGATTACAGAGATTACAGTAATTTCATACTTTTCTCCCTTTCATAAAAAGCTGCCGCAAAAAATCGCGGCAGCTTTTTTATTGCTTTATCATCATGGCAGCGATCATCTCCATCAGGATCACCGCTGCCGCCTCTCCAAAGACTTCATCATTAATATGATTCTCCATCTCGATGATCGGTACTCTGTTGATATCCACATTTTGTTTTAGGGCATCGAATAATGCCTGATCTTCCTCGGGACCATAGAAGGGTTCTCCTTCCTGATCCATCGCCGAAACCCCTTTTAACGGCAACAAAAGAACCGCCCCTCCCCGGGAAAGGTTCAGTTTGCTCGCAAGCCTCTGGCCGAGACGTACATTTTCTTCTTTATTCGTCCTCATTATGGTAATCATAGGATTATGCGCATGAAGATTTCTGTCTTTATAAATATCCGGGACCGTATGCGGAGGACCGAATGTCACAATGTCCATGGCGCCGACAGATA
>CACZNZ010000047.1 GCA_902782625.1 uncultured Lachnospiraceae bacterium
AAAAAATCGGGGTAACAAGATTCGAACTTGCGACCTCACGGCCCCCAGCCGTGCGCTCTAACCAAACTGAGCCATACCCCGATTCCTATGCTATTATATACTCTTTTCTTTAAAAACACAATAGAGAACACTTGTTTTGTTTATATAACTATGTTAAAATCAGAATATATGTTCTGTGAATTACTTCCAGTTAAAGGAGATTATATGATGAGTTACGGGAAAATGACAGAAAAGCAGCGTGAGATTCTTGAGTTTATCAAACAGTCTATTCTAAGCAGGGGATATCCTCCTGCTGTCAGAGAGATTGGGGAAGCGGTTCATCTGAAGTCAACTTCTTCTGTTCATTCTCATCTGTCTACTTTAGAGAAAAATGGTTATATCCGAAGGGATCCTACGAAGCCGAGAGCTATAGAGATCGTTGATGACAGTTTCAATCTTGCGAGAAGAGAACTGGTGAATGTACCCATTGTCGGAACAGTTACAGCAGGAGAACCGATACTTGCCATCCAGAATATTGAAGGATATTTTCCAATCCTCCCTGAGTTTGTGAACAATTCTCAGACTTTCATGCTGAAGGTCAAAGGTGACAGCATGGTGAATGTTGGTATCTATGAAGGAGATTATATTTTGGTGGAGGAATCATCGCATGCATCTAACGGTGAGATCATCGTCGCATTAGTTGAAGATTCTGCTACTGTCAAAAGATTCTATCGTGAAAAAGACCATATCAGACTCCAGCCGGAGAACGATTTTATGGAACCGATTCTTATCCCGACAGGAGTTCCTTTTTCCATTATAGGCAGAGTCATAGGCCTTTATCGTAAATTCTGATCAGCACAAATAGAACCTGGCGGATATGGTAAGTAGCCTCATTCCGTCAGGTTCTTTTTTGCACTTTATTCTATTCTACTTTCGAGAGGTATTGCTGAATCCCTCTTACGATTCCTTTTACAATCTTATCCTGATAGGAATCCTGTGCCATCCTACTGTCTTCATCGGGGTTGGACATAAATCCCATCTCAAATATGGTGACAGGAACTTTCGCCCAGTTGATGCCACTCATGGTATCGGTTTCCCACACACTTCGTTTTTGGGCACCGGTCGCTTTTACAGCCTGATCCAGAACGCAGTCTGACAACAGGCGGCTCTTTCTGTAAAGGCTGGCATTGTAAGGATTATCCGGTGTCTGACATAACGTCATCATACCGTTTACGCTACTGCTGTCATCGCTGTTTGCATGAATCCTGATAAATGCATCCGCATTTGCATCGTTTGCAATCTCTGCCCGTTCTGCATTCGAAATGTCCACATCATTCGTCTCCCGGATCATCACGACTTCATACCCTTCTTCCTCAAGGGCATCCCGCAGTTTTAAAGCAACCTGAAGGTTGAGTTCATATTCTTCGAGTCCACTTACAGTACCACTGGTACCGGAGGAAACCTTCATCTTTCGTTCCGAGGAACCTGGGCCGATCGGCTCCGTATCAGAATTCTGATGAGCCTGATGGCCTGCGTCGATGGCGATAACGTACCCGTTACTTTTCCTGGTTTCTTCTGTGGTCTGTGTCGTTTTCTCTGTTGCCGGCATCTTCTCTTCCTGTGTGGTAGTTTCTAAGATTTTTTCTGTCGAAGCATCTTCCTGTGTGGAAGCTTTCTCAGTGTTCTTGGAAACTGGTTTTTTTTGTTTTTTCTGACTGCCGGATTCCTTTTCTGTATGTTCTTTATCCACAGCCTCTATGGATTTGCGCAGAATCAAATCAGAGAAGGAATCGCATCCTGTCATATATAAAGCTGCTATTATCATCATCAGGATAAGAACGACTGTTTTTCTCATATTATTGATTGATCCCCATTCTGTTTTCGTAGTCTCTGATCATCTCCACATTTTCTTTTTCATAAGAATTCAGACTGCCAGTGATATCCGACCCTGCCGGTATCGTACCGCTATACCAACTGCAATTGTTGAAATGTTCCTGCAATTCCGGTGTATTGAATCTCAATCCATGTCTTGCGAAGATTTCATTTCTTGCCACCTTGATATCCCATGCTGACAGGTTATACAACTGACTTTCACTCAGATATTCATCGCTGCTGTTCGGAAAGATGGACCCTGCATAGCCTGTCTCTGCCTTTTCTTCTGTCGTGACAATATCACTGGAAATGATCTCCTCTGTGGTGGCCTGAGTCGTTGCTTCCGTTGTTGCCTGGGTTGTGGCTTCGGTCGTTGCCTCTGTGGTAGCTTCAGTTGTAACTTCTGTCGTCGCCTCTGTTGCTTTCTCCTTTTCCTTTGAAGAATGAGAACCGGAAATACTCCTGACAACAATGGCAATTCCCATCAGCACAATTGCCACACACAGACAGATAATGGCAATGATCATTGTTTTATTCTTATTGCCCCGGCCGTAGTTTCCACCGCCATAATTTCCGCTGCCGTATCCATCATCGTAGTCGTGCCCGTAATATACGTTTCCGGAACGCTGTCCGGTATAACTGTGGGGCGTATGATCGGAACCATAAAGATTCTCTTCCTCAAGAACGGTAAGCTCCGGATCCTGCCACTGGGCCGATTCCATCTTCTGACCACAACCACTGCAAAACTTTACCTGATTGGGGAGCTGTTTTCCGCAATTAGGACAAATCTTCATGGACAAGATCCTCCTTTGTCACTTTGATACCATCTCCCCAGATTCTTTCCAGATCGTAAAATGCACGGTCTTCTTCACTGAAGATATGGACAATCACATCGCGGAAATCAAGAAGAATCCACCCAGCCGTCTGATAACCCTCTATCTGCTTTGGTGTAAATCCTGCCTTTCCAAGTTTCTCTTCTACATTGTCTGCCATAGACTGAACCTGATTGCGGTTCGTTCCGTTAGCGATGATAAAATAATCGGCAATCACAGACACATTGCTGATGTCAATGATTGTCACATCCTGCGCCTTCTTATCTTCAAGCGCATCTACGGCAATTCTAGCCATATTTCTGGAAACATCCATCTGTCTGATCCTCCTCTCAAAGGGATGAACGATAAAACTCCAACGTTTCTCTTGTCATGGGATCCGTCACAAAACCTGATGACTCGAGATAGATAACCATATCCTCAAGAATCTTACGCAGACATATATCCAGATCCTCAAAGGCGATCTTTCTTACCTCCCCCAGATTCGGTGCATGATTTCGATTTGGCTCCATGTAATCTGCAATAAAAATAATCTTTTCCAGAAGGCTCATACCCGGCCTTCCTGTCGTATGCCATACAATGGAGGACAGAATCTCCTGATCATGGATATTATATCGCATTTCAGCAAGATATGCACCTAATTTTGCATGGAGCAATTCCGGATTCTTCCTTTCATATGCAGAGACTCCGAGATGCTGTTCCTCACAGATCCTGATTTTTTCAGAAGCTGGTATGTATTTGGCGCAGTCATGCAGAAGTCCCGCCAGTCTTGCCTGCTCGACATCTGTCCCGTATCTCATGGCCAGACAGGCTGCGGTATACTCAACGCCAAGTGTATGTTCATATCTTTTTACCGGCATTTCCGCCCGGATAGATTCTTTGATCTCCTGAAAATTCATACATTTTCTCCTATTTAGACAGGTACAGTCCCTGTTCTCTGATGTAATCCGCTACTTTCTGAGGAAGGAGGTAACGGATGCTTTCGCCCTCTCTGACTCTCCGACGGATATCATTCGATGAAATCTCCATCACCGGAGAGTGAAGCGGCTTGATTTTCGCATCGAATTTATTCTCCAGATATTCTATCTGACTGAATAAAGAGCTTCCTGTACCGTAACTCTCGCGGCCGGCAACGACAATGGTCGCCATGGCCAGAATCTTTTCCGGCTCCCTCCAGGATTCAATATGGTAAAGAGAATCCGCTCCCATGATAAAAAAATACTGGCAGTTCGGATTCTGTGCTGTCAGATTTTCCAGAGTCTCCACCGTATAGGTTGTCCCCTCCCGGTTAATCTCTTCCTTTGACAGGACAAAATGTTCATTGTCTTCAATGGCCAGAGAGACCATATTGACACGATGCTGCTCATTTTCAAGACTCGACATATTTTTATAATAAGTATTCTTTGTCGGCATGATCAGGATCTCATCCAGATCAAACTGATAATACGCCGTCTCTGCCAGGAGCAGATGCCCGTAATGAATAGGATTAAATGTACCGCCCATGATACCGATTTTACGTTTCTTATCCGACTTCATGATATCTCCTCCAACGATAACCCCTCCGAACTATCCCGTCTATGGGCGTGGAAGTTCGATTTTACTGTTTTCCTTTTTCTGTTTGAATAAAACGATCTTTTTTCCAATCACCTGGACCACCTGTGATCTGGTCCGCTCTGCAAGAACCTCTGCAATCTCTTTTGGATCTTCCAGACAGTTTTTCAGTACAGATACCTTGATCAGTTCTCTTTTATCAATGGCTTCTCGAACGGACTCAATGACTTCCGGTGTAACCGATGATTTCCCAACCTGACATACCGGTGTAATATTCATCGCCAGGCTTTTTAAATATGCTCTTTGCTTACTTGTCATGGTTTTCTCTTCCTTCTTATCGATAATAATCGAACTGAAGATTATAGATCTTTACAGTATCTCCCTCTTCAATTCCAAGCTCTTCCAGACGTTTTAATACTTGATTCTCTTTCATAAATTTCTGGAAAAACTCAAATCCTTTCTCGGATTCCAGATTGGTATACCCGAGCATTCTCTCAACTTTCGGTCCTTCTACGGTAAATACCCCGGGCTCTTCCATAGCAACGGAAATAGATTCGTATTCTTCATCTTCAATCTCATCGAAGAAGAATTCCTGTTCGAATTCCGTCGGCTCTTCCGGCAGTTCATCAAGCATCTTTCTGACATGCCACAGAAGTTCCTTTACCCCTTCTCCACTCACAGCGGATATCGGAAAAATCTTAATCCCATCCTCGCCAAAAGCGTCTTCCAGTAACGATAGAACGATCTCTCTTTCATCCTCCGGCAAGGCATCCATCTTATTGGCTGCTATAACCTGTGGCCTGCCGGCCAGTTCAGGATTATAAGCTTCCAGCTCATGATTGATGGCACGGATATCCTCCACCGGATCTCTTCCTTCGACAGAAGCGGCATCCACCAGATGGATCATCACCTTGGTTCTCTCAATATGACGCAGAAACTCATATCCAAGCCCCACTCCCTGAGAAGCCCCTTCAATAATTCCGGGGATATCGGCAATGATAAAGCCTTTTCCATCATCTAGATCCACCACTCCGAGATTCGGAGACAATGTCGTAAAATGATAATTGGCGATTTTAGGTCTGGCGTTCGTCACTCTGGATAAGAATGTGGATTTACCGACATTGGGAAATCCTAAAAGACCCACATCCGCAATCATCTTCAATTCAAGGATTACCCAGAGTTCCTTCGCTTCCTGTCCAGGCTGGGCGTACTTCGGCGCCTGCATGGTCGAAGTGGCATAGTGCTGATTGCCTTTGCCTCCTCTTCCTCCTTTTAACAGAACTACTGGTTCCGTGCGGTTTCCCATGTCCAGAATCACCTTGCCGGTTTCAGCCTCTTTGATTACGGTTCCCGGAGGCACTTTGAGCGTCAGACTTTCTCCCTGTGCTCCCGCACAGCGGCGTTTGCCTCCGTTTTCTCCATTACCGGCACAGAATTTTCTTTTATGTCTGTAATCAATCAGGGTTGTCATACCCGGGTCAACTGCAATAATCAGATCGCCTCCCCGGCCCCCGTCACCACCGTCAGGACCTCCGTCCGGAACGTACTTCTCACGTCGAAAACTGACATGTCCGTCTCCGCCCTTACCGGATCTGATCAAGATGCGTGCACGATCTGCAAACATCACACATACACATCCTTTCTATATATTCATGTTGCACTAATGCTATCTCAGATCGCTTCGCTGTATTACAGCTTCCGCAATCTGCTATATAAACATAATGGCGGCTTCAAAAAAATTTGAAGCCGCCAGCCTTATTCCTGTTAGACTATGCTACCGGATAAACAGAGCACTGTTTTCTGTCTCTGCCTTTTCTCTCGAAACGTACCACGCCGTCGATCAATGCAAATAATGTGTCGTCACCGCCACGTCCTACATTGTTGCCGGGATGGATCTTTGTTCCGCGCTGTCTGTAAAGGATATTACCAGCTTTTACAAACTGTCCGTCTGCTCTTTTCGCACCAAGTCTCTTAGACTCGGAGTCACGTCCGTTCTTAGTAGAACCAACACCTTTCTTGTGTGCGAAGAACTGAAGGTTCATTGTCATCATAGTCGTTACACCTCCCTGTAAATCACTTGTAACCAATCGAAATACTGACTTGCAACCGATTCCACGCCAAGTGCGTAAGATTGTACCAGAAGCTGTGCATCAGCTCCCGGATCTTCTTTGAATATCAGCTGAATCAGTCCCATCTGCTCATGTTCCGTCACCTCATAATCCGCATCAGTAAACTTCTCTAAGCTATTTAATACGTTGATCGTAAGAACCGAGACGGCACAGCAGACGAGATCGGCACCTTCTTCCACACTGTCTGCATGTCCGAGAACCTGAAAGCCTTTCAGGCTTTCATCAGCTTTCTTATAGAACGTAATCTGAATCATGTTCTGATACCACTCTCTTCGGAATCGATACGCTGCTTATGCGTTGATTTTCTCGATCTTAACCTTTGTGTAGGTCTGTCTGTGACCCTGTTTCTTGTGGTATCCTGTCTTTCTCTTGTACTTGTAGACGATCACTTTCTTTGCCTTGCCGTCTCCAATTACAGAAGCTTCCACTGTTGCACCAGCAACTACAGGATCTCCCACTTTCACTTCGTCACCGCTCACTGCCAGAACCTGATCAAACGTATAAGTTGATCCTGCTTCTGCGCCGAGCTTCTCGACTAAGATTACATCGCCTTCGCTTACTTTGTACTGTTTACCACCTGTTGCAATAATAGCGTACATATGGCACCTCCTGAATAATAATCGCCAGCTGCGGTGCTGCCAAAAGGGCAGACTTCTACCTCACTGTGCGTAACACAAATGATATAATATCATGCGAAAAAGTCTCTGTCAATCATTTTTTTCATGGTAATCGTAGCATTGTCTGATCTGAGCAGACAGCGGCTGTAAAACTTTCTTCCTTGTCATCTCCACAAGGCCAAGGCTCGTATAGTCAAACACAACTGCACGGATACGGTCTTTGGCACAAGCCTCTCTTAATGCATCGAGTAATGCAGTTCTTTTCTTTTTGTCATTCAGATTAATAAAGTCGGTAACGATGATCCCCGACAGATTTCTGATACGGATCTGCCTTGCTATCTCTTTAGCTGCCTCAAGATTTACCTGATATCCTACATTGCCCATTTTACTCGACGCACCTGTCACACTGCCTGAGTTTACATCGATCACCGTCATAGCTTCGGTCTCTTCAATTATCAAAAATGCACCGGAGTCGAGCCAGACTCTCTTTGACAGCGCCTTATCAAAATGATGTTCAAAGCGGTACAGATTCCACAGGGAATAGGAGTCCTCATATAATGTTATCTTCCTGCTGCCGCCATACCATGCTGTTAGTTCTTCAAAAATATCTGGCTGGTCTGTCTTGATCTCTGACAGTTCTTTTGCAGGAAGCTCTTTCCCCAGAAGAATATAATGCGGCGCCTCCCGATAAAGAACCGTACCAAATTGTGCTGTCTTCGCTCTTTTTATAATATCGGAAAACCGGTTTTTTAATAATTCTAACTCTTCCAGCAAATCTTCTTCCGCTGCTGAAGCTGCGTTTGTCCTTATGATAACGTCAAATCCATCTGTATCCATTTTCTTCACTTTCGATAGAAGTTCTTCCCGCACAGATGGATCTTTGATCTTCTTGGAAATATATACGCCCCCTTTTCCGGAAGCTAAAGCCAATGTGATACCGGTAATGCTGATATTTCTGCTCGCTTTGGGCTGTTTTGATTCCGTGCCTTCTCTCTTGATCTGCACCAGAATAGGATCCCCTGTTTTCACAGGTAGTTCTATTCCTCTTTCAGACAAAGGAAGATAGACTGTCTCCTCATTACCGATCCGGACAAAAGCAGCGCCTAGACCTTCTGCGATGTGTTCTATTCGTCCCAGATAGATATTCCCCATATTGGACCTGACGTTTTCTGGACAGACATAAAGTTCTACCGGTTCTCCGTCCTGGAAATAACCGTAGAAGACATCCTGGTTTCTGCGAGTAATAACAATCTTGCCTTCTTTATCCATTTTCCAGGCCCTCCGGTACAAGCATCTTTTCGATATCCCATCCGACTGCACCAAGCGGCATGAGCTTCCCCTCTTTTTCCAGATATGTCTCCAGCCTGTGATACATAAATCCTTCCGAATCATAATCATATCCAAGATACTGGCAGAAGGCCTCCATAACCAGATGCGGTTTTAAGTTCTGTTCACTTCCTGTCACCAGTTTCATGAAGATTGTTTCGTCTCTCGTCTCCATCTCCAGAATCAGTGGCGCGATATCCACCATTTTCTCCGAACGCTTGGTCTTCTTATTGATCATGATCTCTTCCTGCATCAGAAACATGCCCGTTCTTTGCAGAAATGGTTTGGTAAAATAATGGTTTTTACGGAAAGACACCAGATAATCTGCCGCTTTTGTCTGCGACATGCAGCTTTTTTCCTTATCTTCGATTCTTCTAAATTCGAGAATCGAAATTCCTTCATTCATCTGTTTATTAAGCCTGTCCATCATCTCCTGACCCGGGTAACTCCAGTCGAAGGTAATATCCACATACTCCCCTTCACTGGTCATGCCGATGCCCAGAGGCGCTGCAAAACTCATGATCTGATGGGGACTCATCCCCTGGGAAAAAGTTACCGGAAGATCCGCTCTCATGATGGCTTTGTGAAAATATCTCTGCACGTCGAGATGTCCGATAAATTTCAGGACTCCGGTCTTAGACCACTTGACTCTTGCTTTCAAAGCAGACACCTCCTCCGAATCTGGCAGCACCGCAGCCGGAACATTTCTCCCGGCAGTTCGGTGTCACTTTTGCCTCCATCGCATTCTTCCATTCGCATTCCAGAAATTTCCTGGTCACACCGATATCGATAAAATCCCACGGAAAAATTTCATCGATCGGCCTTTGTCTTGTTGTATAAAAATGATAATCAATACCATATTCTTCCAGGGTCTCCATCCAGACATCATATTGGAAATACTCAGTCCATGCATCATAGATGCGTCCTTTTTTATAGATGGCATGGATAGCATCGGCAAGTTTCCGATCCCCTCTGGCAAGGATTCCTTCTATTAATATGGTCTTGACATCATGCCATTTGAAAGAAAGACTTCTTCTGTTATGCTGCTGGCGGAATTCGTCATTGACAAGATGGGCTCTTCTCTGGTATTCCTCCGGCTCACACATCGAAGCCCATTGGAACGGAGTAAATGGTTTGGGAATTAAAAATGAACAACTTGCCCCCACACTCACCCGTCCATGACGATACCGGGAATCCATCTTATAGTAATGCATCGCCACTTTTTCGGACAGATGGGCAATTCCTTTCATATCCTCTTCTGTTTCGGTCGGAAGTCCCATCATAAAATAGAGTTTGACTTTATTCCAGCCACCCTTGAAGGCTTCTTCTGCCCCGTGAAGGATCTCTTCTTCCGTAAGTCCCTTGTTGATCACATCTCTCATTCTCTGCGTTCCTGCTTCGGGCGCAAAGGTCAGGCTGCTCTTTCTTACATCCTGAACTTTACTCATAACATCCAGGGAGAAAGCATCAATCCGAAGAGACGGCAAAGCGATATTTACTCTTTTTTTCCCGAACTTTTCAATCAGATATTCACAGAGCTCGGGCAGTTTCGAATAATCACTCGAACTTAGAGAACTTAAAGATATCTCGTTATTT
>CACZNZ010000048.1 GCA_902782625.1 uncultured Lachnospiraceae bacterium
CTTTTTCTCATAATACAAAACTAAAACTTATCCTATCATACAATCCACAATAAATCAAGAGAAAATTATCTGTTAATTCTCTTCATCCTCATCATATGCTTTTTTTTCAGCTTCTGCTTCTCCGACATAATCGTAGGTGCTTTCTTCGATCCCATCGATCATCAGGTCAAAAACAGGTGCCGAGTTTTCCATGGATTCCTGGAAGGTATGATTCTTGATATATTTTCTGTATTTTTTGTACTTCCCGTTATCTTTCACGAGAGAATCAAGAGTCTGTCCGTCGATCTTCATCTTCTCAGTATTCAGAATCTTCGCTTTTCCATCCTTGATATTCTTTTCCAGAACAGCAACTTCCTTCACCGTGTTATCAGCGACATATTTGTCGTTAAGCTGAGAGATGATATTAGCCCCATCGGCATATCCTTTACACCAGTCTGCCTCAATTTTCTTTTCCTCAAGAGCTGCATTCACTGCATAAGTGTAGTAGACACTCCAGTCAGAAGTAGCCGAGGTCAATGCCTGGGAAGGGGCTGTCGAAATCATGCTGATATCATTACCGACGAGAGGAATGTCATTCTCCGCACAGACTGCAGCTACAGCTGTAGTAGATACATACTGCCCCATGATACAGACATCTGCCATCGCCAGCTGTCTGGCCGCTTTTCCGTCATTGTCATAGACGCCGGTTCCGTCTACGAATCTGACATACATCTGTGCCTGCTCATACGCTCTCTGAACACCCAGATAGAAGGCCGTATAACAGCTGATCGCCTCCGGTGAATTGGTGGAAGCCACAAACCCTATTCTGCTTTTTTCAGGAGTAACCTTTCCTTCATTCAGCATCTCCACCAGTTTCTTGCCGGCTACAAGACCAGCAACATGGTATGCTTCATAAAGTCTGGTATAGTATGTATGATAATTCGGCAGTTCTTTTTCATCCGCTTCTGATCCGCATTCCTGGAAAAACTCCACATCCGGATACTTTTTGGAACTTTCTACCACGATGGATTCCACTGCTTTATTGGTTGAAAATATCAGTTTGCATCCATCACTGACCAGGGTATCAATCTTCTTTTCGCAGTTTTTCTTTTTTACATTTTCTTCGATACAGATCTGCTTATCGGTAAGCCCCGTGGCTTCCTGCATCTTGTTAATTCCTTCCATGCGGCTCATCGTGTCGATCGCGCCGCTGTCGGAAGGGAACAGGAAACCGATCTTCAGTCCGCTCGATGCACCGTCCACTTTCTTCTCCGTCTTAGCACTGCTCTTAGAATCGGATGATTTATCCGACTTTTTTGACCTTGAACAACCACAGGCCGTCACTGCCAACATCAAAGCCAGCAATATTACTGCATACCTTTTCATCTGATGGATCCTCCTTCATTTGCATATAATCATTCCTGATGATCCAGAATACGGATGTATTCTCTGACAACCTGCGTACACTGTTCCATCGAGAGTTTACTCGTGTTCAGACAGATGTCATACTGCGTCGCGTCAAACCAGTTATTGCCGGTATAATACTTGTTGTATTGTTCCCGTTCTTTATTAATCTTGTCAATCCTGCGTATCGCCTCTTCCTCGCTGATCTGGTCATAGTACATGGCATTCCGGATCATCGTGTCCCTGTCGGCATAGATCACGATACGAACCACGTCTTCATGATCTTTTAAAATGTGATGGGCACAGCGGCCAAGAATGACTGCACTCTCATCACCGTCAGCAATCTCTTCGATGATTCCCTTTGTCATGTTATAGAGATTATCCTTCGAAAGATAGCTTCTGCTGGAAGGAGAAGACACCTCAGATTCCACATATTTTTTGAATCTTACGGGTTCCGGTTTCTCATCCACCTGCTTGAGCAGGGATACATTTACCCCATGCTTTAAAGATGCCATATTAATAAGCTCTTTGTCATAGTAATGTATTCCCAGCTCCTTTGCGATAGCCATCGCGACCTGGCGCCCTCCGGAACCGTAGCTTCTGCTTATCGTAATAATCTTTTTTTTCATATCATTATACTCCCTGAAACCTGCTACTCTCCCAGATAAGCCTTCCGAACACTGTCATCGTGCAGGAGTTCTTTCGCACTGCCCGACAGAGTGATCTTCCCGGTCTCCAGAACGTAGGCTCTGTCTGCGATGGAGAGTGCCATGCTGGCGTTCTGCTCTACAAGCAGGATCGTCGTTCCCGCTTCATGCAGATTATGGATGATTTCAAATATCTGTTCTACCAGAATGGGAGCCAGTCCCATGGACGGCTCATCCAGCATCATAAGCTTCGGATTGCTCATCAGCGCCCTGCCCATGGCGAGCATTTGCTGCTCACCGCCTGAGAGAGTACCCGCAATCTGGCGGTATCTTTCCTTCAGTCTGGGAAAGAGCTCATATACTTTATCCAGACTGGCGCTGACCGAATTCTGCTTTGCGGTAAATGCGCCCATCTCCAGATTCTCCTGTACGGTCATCTGAAGAAACACTCTTCTTCCTTCCGGCACCTGGGACAATCCCATCTTGACAAGCCTGTGAGCAGGAATCCTGGAGATATCTTTCCCATCAAACTCAATCGAACCGGTTTTCGATCTCAGTAGTCCGGAAACCGTATTAAGAGATGTGGATTTACCAGCGCCGTTCGCTCCGATCAAAGTAACGATCTCGCCTTCATTGACATCAAAGGAAATGCCTTTGATCGCATGTATCGCACCATAATAAACATTAATATCCTTAACACTCAGTAACATTATGCATTCCCCTTCTGTTTTCCGAGATATGCCTCGATAACGGCCGGATTTGCCTGTATCTCCTCCGGTTTTCCCTTGGCAATGATTCTTCCGAAATTCAGGACTGCCAGTCCCTCACATACATTCATGACCAGACTCATGTCGTGCTCGATCAGAATGATGGCAATACCAAATGTATCACGAATCTTCCGTATGTTTTTCATCAAATCTGCCGTCTCGCTGGGATTCATCCCGGCAGCCGGCTCATCGAGAAGCAGTACTTTCGGTGAAGTGGCAAGTGCACGGAGAATCTCGAGTCTTCTCTGTGCGCCGTAAGGCAGAGAACTTGCCTGATAGTCAGCCAGATCCTGCATATCGAAGATGGATAGAAGCTCAATAGCACGTTCATGTGCCGCTTTCTCCTGCCTTCTGTACTTAGCACCGTGGAAAAGCCCACTGAACAGCCCATAATTGAGTTCATCATGCATTGCCGTTTTCACATTCTCTTCCACTGTCAGCTTATCAAACAGCCTGATATTCTGGAATGTCCTTGCAATTCCCATCCTGCTGATCTGTGTAGTGCTCATGCCGGCGGTATCCTTGCCGTCGAACAGGAAAGTGCCTCTGGTAGGCTGATAAACCTTGGTTAGGAGGTTGAACACTGTTGTCTTTCCTGCTCCGTTCGGCCCAATGATTCCGGCAATCTCTGTCGGACCGATCGAAAGAGTGAATTCATCTACTGCTGTTAGTCCGCCAAAGTCGATTCCAAGGCCTTTGATCTCCAAAATCGGCCGTTTATCTTTATCACGCTCAGGGAGGACTGTGTAATCCACCGTCGGCTTGGACTCATCATAGTTTTCCGTAACATCATAGATGACGTCCTGCATCATCTCATCTGTGTTTATCTCCTGATTCATCCTGCCGACCCCCCTTCCGGTTTGGGTTTTTTATCTTTCTTAATCTTTTCCACCATCGATGTAAAGTACGATCTGATCTTCACATTATTGGTACAGATCATAACAAGGATCAGTACGATGGCATATGCCAGCATACGATAATCTGCAAACTGTCTCAGTGCTTCCGGTAAAATAGTCAGGATCGTCGCAGCAATGATGGATCCCCAGATATTTCCGATTCCTCCGAGTACAACAAATACCAGAATCAGTACGGAGGTATTGAAGTTGAACTTGATCGGAAGCAGGGAGGAGTAGTTCAGTCCAAACAGAGCACCGCCCATACCGGCCAGTGCCGCAGAGATCGTAAAGGCCATCAGCTTATATTTCATGATATGAAGCCCGATGGATTCTGCTGCTATCCGATTATCTCGACAAGCCATGATCGCTCTTCCCTGTCTGGAATTCATAATATTCTGGACGACAAACAATGTGATCAGTACCAGAACAAACCCTGAAGTAAATGTAGAGATCCGCTGAACTGCCGTCGCACCCATAGGACCATTCAAAAGCATTCTCGCATCATCGCCCAGGCCGAGATCCGGATTGGTTGCCATGTGGATTCCTTTGACATCCTTACCAACATAGACAATGTTCATGATGTTTTTGATAATCTCACCAAAGGCAAGTGTGACAATTGCCAGATAGTCACCACGAAGTCTTAAAACCGGAATTCCAATCAAAAAACCTGCAATCCCGGAAAGCAGCGCACCTACTACGATCGCACAAAGAAGTCTGACAGGATTGGGCAGTCCGGAATTCTCCAGCATACCCGATGTAACAATACCGGAAAATGCCCCTACGGACATGAATCCTGAGTGGCCCAGAGAAAGTTCTCCGGAGATACCTACTACCAGATTAAGAGAAACTGCCATAATAATGTACGCGCATATCGGGATCAGCTGACCCTGTAAAGAACTTGACAGCATCCCGGTCATATTCAAAAAGGTAAGAATCAGGAAGCCTGCAGTGACAATAGAATACGATATGATAGAATTTTTGGTGTACGGTGATAATTTTCTGTTATTTATTCTTTCTTTCATTCTATCACCTTACACTTTCTCCATCCTTGTCTTCCCAAGTAATCCGGTCGGTTTCACGAGAAGAACAACGATCAGTACACCAAACACAATAGCATCTGAAAGCTCAGATGAAATATAAGCTCTTCCAAAGATCTCAATGACGCCAAGCAGAATTCCTCCGAGCATCGCCCCCGGAATGGAGCCGATTCCCCCGAATACCGCTGCCGTAAAAGCTTTGATACCAGGCATCGCTCCGGTCGTAGGCATCAGTGCAGGGTAGGAAGAACATAGTAATACGCCGGCAATGGCAGCCAGCCCTGAACCGATGGCAAATGTCATGGAAATCGTAGAGTTGA
>CACZNZ010000049.1 GCA_902782625.1 uncultured Lachnospiraceae bacterium
ATGTTCTTCCGCTTTTGATAGAGTCATATCCCTTCTGGATTTCCAAATCAAACTGTTCTTTTGTCAATGCACCATATGAAACCGGTACGTTGGAGGGAAGTTTCATTTCAAACGGTATGCCTCTCTGCAATATGACCTGGCGAAGAAACATTTCTACTGCGCTGGACATAGAAATACCTAACTGGTCCAGAATTGCTTCTGCCTGTTTCTTTATATTCGGTTCCACTCTCGTAAACACATTCGATGTCCTTGCCATTACAATCACCTCCTGAAAGCAGTATACCAGATATGATTGCATATAGCAATCTAATTGCAATCACCAAGAAGGCCAATCAAAAGACCTGCCAACACATTCTGCCAGCAGACCACAATATCGTATCTGATACAAAGCATTATTCTGCAACTTCAGAGGCCTTGATCCTGTAGTAATCCTCAGCGTCAACACCGAACTTAACATACGTGTCAGGCACTTTCTTGTCCAAAAGACAGACGCACTCCACATGGCTCGTCTGTGGAAACATATCCGCTGCCGTCCATTTTTCCATGCGATAATCCTCCCGGCAAAGAATCTTGAGATCTCTGGCAAGTGTTGCCGGATCGCAGCTGACATAGACGATCCTCTCAGGCTGCATGGAGAGGATGGTTGCAAGCAGTTCACGGTCACATCCTTTTCTGGGTGGATCCAGAACTACGACATCAATCTTTTCTCTTGTTTTTTCCATCCAGGCAGGGACGACTTCTTCTGCTTTCCCTACATAGAATTCCACATGGTCTATGCCATTAGCCGCAGCATTCTGTCTTGCATCCAGAATTGCCTGCTCAACGATTTCTACTCCATAGACTTTCTTTGCTTTACGAGCCAGGAAAAGGGATATTGTCCCGATCCCACAGTACATATCCCATACGGTTTCAGTGCCGGTTAATGCTGCATACTCCATCGCTTTTTGATAAAGCTTTTCTGTCTGGACAGGGTTTACCTGATAAAAGGATAAGGGACTTATGCGAAACATGATGTTGTCGATCGTATCTTCTATATTATCCTTGCCCCAGAGCGTTATGCACCGGTTCCCAAGAATCCGATTCGTATTCTCCGTATTGACATTGAATATGATGCTTGACATTCCGGGAATATATCGAAGAAGTTCGATCAATTCATCTCTGTTGGTCAAATCGTCAGGCACCCCGTTGCATACCAGACATACCATCAGCTGACCGGTATGAAAGCCCTTACGGATAAGGACGTGTCGGACCAGTCCACTCTGTGTCTTCTCCTGATATGGCGCGATGCCGTAACGATCCATATAAGACAGAATCTTTTCCAGAATTTCTTCCGCTTCCGGCATCTGGATCATACATGCTGTATTAGGAATGATCGTATGGGTCCTGCCGGCATAGAATCCTGCAATTGCTTTCCCTTCTTTGTTTATCCCGATAGGGAACTGAGCTTTATTCCGGTAATGCCAGGGATCATCCATCCCGATGATCGGTTCCATCTTACCGGAGGCGTCTTCAAAACCTCCGATTCTTTTTAAACAGTTAAGAACCTGGTTTTGTTTGAAATGCAGCTGCCCATTATAATCAAGGTGCTGTAACCGGCATCCGCCGCAGCTTCTTGCCACGGGACAAGGTGCTTCTACGCGGTTTTCGGATGAGATAAGCAATTCCTTCAATCTGCCATAGCCATAGTTTTTCTTTACTTTTGTGACGATCATTCTGATCCGGTCACCCGGAATCGTATCTTTAACAAAGAAGGGAAAACCATCGAGTTTCCCGATGCCTTCCCCTTCCGTTGTCATATCTTCTATCGCAAGGATCAATTCCTGATTTTTGATATAATGATTTTCTCTTTTCAAATGTGTTCTCCGTATGATAGATTTATGACTGACTCGTAGCCCTTATATTGCTCTCGAGCAATCTGTTATAGCCTCTCCATTCGCTGTCATTGCGATTCTCTTCTGCGAGTGCCTCAATAAAGGTCTCCATCTTGGCATCGGCATTGTCTGCAAAATTCAGTGCCAGCGCCTCGATTAAAGCCGGTTTTTTCGGTGAGCCGAATTCGAGCTCACCATGATGAGCCAGAATACAGTGCTTAAGTTCTGTAGCCAGTTTTTCCGGGAATCCGCTGATCTGCTTAATCTTTTCGTCGATCATCATGGTTCCCATCACAATGTGCCCAAGAAGCTGTCCTTGATCTGTATAATCATTTTCAGGGAAATCCGAGAGTTCATCAACTTTGCCGATATCATGGAGCAATGCTGCCGAAATCAGAAGATCCCTGTTGAGGATCGGGTAATGTGTGCTGAAAAAGTCACAGATCTTCGTCACGCTCAACGTATGCTCCAGCAGCCCTCCCATAAACCCATGGTGGACTCTCTTCGCCGCCGAATGAGTCCGGAATACTTTGGCAAATGTCTGATCACCGAAAAAGGCAACCAGCAGCTGCCGAAGATACGGATTCTGTATATGGTTCACATAATCCGACAGTTCTCTGTACATTGCTTTGATATCTTTATCTGTCGATGGAATATAATCCTCCGGCAGGTATTCTCCTTCTCTTGCGACACGCAGCCTCCTGACATTCAACTGAAGACTGCCCTGAAAACTTGTGATGTTTCCATCCACTTTCACATAATCAAGCTGCTCGAAATGCTCGATTCCATTGTTCAACTCCCAGATCTTGGTATCGATCATGCCTGTCTTGTCCTGAAGAACTAAAGAGTAGTAGGTTTTTCCTGCTTTCGTACGGGAAATGTTCTTTACTTTGCAGAGATAGATCTCTGAGACATTCATCCCTTCCCGTAATTCATTGATATAACGCATAACATGCTTCCTTTCTAAGCTCCGATATCGGAACAAAATAATTATAGCCTAAATACATGTCGATGACAAGCGATTTAACCTGATGTGAATTGACAAAAAAATAGATTCATGACACAATGAAAGCCCATGGAGATAAGGAGGAATGTTTATGAGTTTTTTATCTTCCCTCACAAAATTTTTTCAGGAACAGGCTGGCGTATCCGGCACGACACAGGGTCTGTCTTCCGACCCCCTGCCGGAACCAGATGATGATAATCAGGAGGCTTCCATGATTCGAAAACATATGATTGCCCACGGGCGTGTCCAGGGAGTAGGATTTCGCTATATCTGTACCGGAATCGCCCATGAATGCCATGTCACAGGATGGGTCCGGAATAATTTTGACGGCACTGTGGAGATTGAGGTACAGGGCGCGGAACACAGGGTGGACCGCTTCATCCAGGAGCTTCGAACCGATGCTCCTGGCGGCAACCGATGGGTGCGTATCGACAAGCTGGATATCACTGATATTCCACTGGTTTACGGAACTGAAGAGACCTCATTCCGCGCAAAACATTACTAATAGACAGACAGGTAAAACACTATGAACACGAAGGCTTTAAAAACACTGGAATATGATAAAATAATAGACCGCCTGACCGGGTATGCTTCTTCCGAAATGGGGAAGAATCTCTGCCGGGATCTGCTGCCTTCTTCGGATTACGCAGAGATTCTGGATCGTCAGGACGAGACACGGGCCGCTCTGGCCAGATTGTTCCACTCCGGCTATCTGTCTTTTCAGGGACTTACCGATATACGACCTCATCTTAAGCTTCTTGAAATCGAGTCCACACTCTCTACCCGGGAGCTTCTTGAGATAGCCAGACTGTTACGGCTGACCTCCCAGGTGCGGGAATACGGACAGACCGAGGATGAAGCCCTGGCTTTTGACTGCCTCGCTGAGGATTTTGCGGCTCTCGATCCTCTGGATTTTCTATATGGCCGAATCAGCCAGTGCATCGTATCGGAGGATGAGATCAGCGACGAAGCATCCCATGCTTTAAAAGATATCCGAAGGCAGATCAAGCAGACCAATATCGCAATCCATAACAAGCTGACTTCCATCATCAATTCACAGAGTAACAAGGCTCTGCTTCAGGATGCGCTGGTTACAACCAGGAACGGCAGATACTGTGTGCCTGTCAAATCAGAACACAGAAATGTATTTCCCGGCATGATCCATGACCAGTCCTCTTCCGGCTCGACACTGTTTATCGAGCCTATGGCTGTAGTGCAGATGAACAATCAGCTTAAAGAACTCGAGATCAAAGAACTCGCTGAGATTGAAAGGATCCTGCAGGTTCTGAGTGCACAGGCCGCTACCTGCATGAGGGAGCTTGCCGAAAACCAGAATATTTTAACCCGGTTTGACTTTGTATTTGCCAAAGCAAAATATGCCAAAGATTATCAGGGAACGGAACCTGTCTTCAACACAGACGGCATCATAGATCTGAAGCAGGCAAGACACCCTCTTCTTGATCCGAAAAAAGTTGTACCGATTCACATTTATCTTGGAGAAGAATTCTCCATGCTCCTTCTGACCGGTCCGAACACCGGCGGAAAAACCGTATCTTTAAAGACGGTCGGGCTCTTTCAGCTGATGGGGCAGGCAGGTCTCCATATTCCTGCCTTCGAGAACTCCAGACTTTCCGTTTTTTCAGATATCTTTGCAGACATTGGAGATGAGCAGAGTATCGAGATGAATCTTTCCACATTTTCTTCTCATATGACAAATATCATCGATATCGTCAACTCTGTAACACCCGATTGTCTGGTTCTTCTTGATGAGCTTTGTGGCGGAACCGATCCGACGGAAGGAGCGGCATTAGCAATTGCCATCCTTGATGACCTTCACTCCGTCAATATCCGCACAATCGCAACAACGCATTATGCCGAACTGAAAATGTATGCCATGAACACAGATGGGGTAGAAAACGGCTGCTGTGAATTTGATCTGGATACACTGACTCCTACGTACCGACTACTGATCGGAATTCCGGGAAAAAGCAACGCATTTTCCATCTCCGGAAAACTCGGCCTTCCGGACTATATCATCGAGCAGGCCCGGTCGCAGATTGACGCCTCTGCCATTGACTTTGAGAATATGCTTCGGGAACTGGAGAAGAACAAGGCAGAGATAGAAAAAGAGCAGGCTGTGCTGGCTGCTACCAGGCGGGAAGTCGAAAAACTGAAAAGCGAGATCAGAGACCGGAAAGATGACATTGCTGAAAAGAGAGAGAAAATGCTTCGCGATGCGAGAGAAGAAGCCTACAGTATCCTCTCGGAAGCAAAGGAAGTTGCCGATGAATCCATCCGGAAATACAACGCTTGGAAACAACATCCCGGACAGGACAACACGAAAAAGATGGAAGCCAGGAGAAGAGATCTCGGCAAGAGAGTCTCTACCCTCGAAGGCGAACTTGCCTACAGGGGGAAAAAGGCGAATACCGTACTGTCCCCTGATTCTTTCCATGTGGGCGACCCTGTCTTTGTCACCACACTGTCCCTGAATGGTACGGTGAAAAGCCCTGCCAACAAAAATGGCGATGTGCTTGTTCAGATGGGGTTCCTTACTTCGACTGTAAACTATAAGGATCTGGAACTGCTTGACAAACCGAAGTCCGATGACAAAGACCGTCGGAGCAGGGACCGTTACAGCATCAACAAATCTGCCACGATCTCCCCGGAGATCAATCTCTTAGGCTGCACCGTCGACGAAGGAATTCTTCGTCTGGAGAAATACCTTGACGATGCGATGATTGCCGGGCTTGAGAGTGTCCGTGTCGTTCATGGCAAAGGGACCGGCGCACTGCGAAAAGGTATTCATGAATACTTAAGAAGGCAGTCTTTCGTCAAATCCTATAAACTGGCTGAATTCGGTGAAGGAGATGCCGGTGTGACCATTGTCACCTTCCGTTAATCAAACGCAAATCAAAAACAGACGACAGCTCCTGTGAACTCTCGTCTG
>CACZNZ010000050.1 GCA_902782625.1 uncultured Lachnospiraceae bacterium
AGAGGGTACTCTTATCATAGAGAACCGCTACACAGACGGAGATGAAGATATCAAGGCAATTGAAATAATCGTTCCCGACGGCGTGACTGCTACGGTGATAGAGAAATTCTATTCCGATGAAAATATCACAGCAAAAGCAGCTTTCCAGACAAAGATAAATATAGGCAAAAACGCCGTATTGAAGCTGATACAGGTGCAGAGCCTGTCCTCCGGAGTTGATTTTATCAACGATATCGGCACGGTGAACGCCGAAAACGGCCGCTTTGAACTGGTTGAAGTACTGATAAGCGGCGGACGCACCTATTTCGGCAGCCGTTCCAATCTTATAGGGGACAAGTCCTCGATGAAACTGGATATGGGCTACATCGTCAAGGGCGACGAACGGCTCGAAGCCAATATCGCCGCATTCCAGCAGGGCAAATGCACAGATTCGCTGATGAAGATAGAGGGCACTCTGAAAGACCGTGCTTTCAAGCTGATGAAAGATACCATCGACTTCAAGAAAGGCTCCTCCGGCTCCACGGGCGAGGAGACCGAGGATGTTCTTATGGTCAGCGATGATGCGGTGAATCAGTCTGTACCCCTTATCCTCTGCACCGAGGAGGATGTGGAGGGCGTACACGGCGCAACTCTCGGACAGCTTTCCGACGAGGTAATGACCTATCTGCAGTCAAGGGGCTTTGACCGTGAGAGCATATTCGCTCTTATGGAGAAAGCTCGTATCGAAAGACTCTGCTCGCTGATAGAAGATGAAAAGACAGTTGAGGAGATACGTTCGATCTTAGGCGAAGATGATGAATAAAAGTATGGCAGTTCTGAGTATTCGGAACTGCCATATTTGTTTTGTGTCTTTGTGTCCTGAGTTCTGGGAGGTTTGCCGGAGTATGTTGTACATCTGAATAAAAAAACAGGAGCAGATAACTCTGCTCCCATATACGCAAATAAAAAGAGCAGTAAAACCGCTCTTTCAAATAAATGGTGCGGATAACAGGAGTTGAACCTGCACCGAGTTGCCCCGACTAGAACCTGAATCTAGCGCGTCTGCCTATTCCGCCATATCCGCTTACAGAATCAGATAATACCACAATCATCAGAATTATGCAAGGGTTTTTTAGGATTTCAACGCTTCGGGATTCAGTGAATATCGACAGGGTTCAGCGGTCTGCTGACCATTCGTACACTACCCTGGTGTCTGCGAGGTAGTCGTGCAGCGCCTGCTTTTCAGTTCCTGCACCAATCATCAGATAACCGATGCATAGGATAAAGGTGGACAGAAAACGCCCGAAGGTTTCCCGAAAGAAGATTTCAAAGAAAGATGGTTTTCTGTCAAATGCGCTGACTACCTGGAGTCTCATCAGTCGTTTGCCAAGAGTTCTTCCTGTATAGTAGGTCATTCCGATAAAGTACGCCGACGCCAGGCAATACAGGATGATATCGGAAACGGTAAATGAGAAAAATATCTTTTGTGTCAGAAAATGGGATGGGTTCCCGAATCGCATCATGAAAAAGATTATCCGGACGAAAAAAAGAGGAACACCTACGATGATCTTGTCCAGAATGAAGGCTGTAAATCTTGCAAAGAATCCGGCATATACTCTTGGGGTCTCCGGAGTAGCCTGGATGTTTTCCACAATAAGATTTTCATTTGGCATAATACATCAGCACCCCGCTCTCATCCTGATCCATCATCTCTTTTGCTGCCTGGATCTCTGACTTGTTTTGGAATAGACTTGCCTTTCCAAATATCCTGTTAAAAATGGCATCAAACTGATTATTTTTCGGTTCGAAGAAAAGGATGTCTTTGTTGCCCAACGTATCTGCCACGGATCCTTTTGTCTCCTCGAGGCCCATGATCTCATCGACGAGTTTTTGTTCTTTAGCCTGTTTTGCAGAGTAAATGCGGCCGTCTGCAAGTTTTTTGACAGTGGCAATATCCAGCTTTCTGCCGTCGGCTACGATTCCGGTGAACTGCTCGTAAGCTTCGTCGACCAGTGACTGGAAGATCTGCCGCTGCTCTTTTGTCATCTCGTGAGCGGCTGATCCGATGGTCTTGTTGGCACCGGTTGTTATATCGATCTCAGATACGCCGATTTTTTTCATTAGTTCTTCATAATTCATCAGGGAGATGATCACACCGATGGATCCTGTCCAGCAGTTGCGGTTGGCATAGATTTTGTCCGCTGCCATGGAGATATAGTAGGCTCCGGAACATGCTTCGCTTGCGAAATAGGCATATACAGGCCGTCCGGTATTCTCCTTGTACTTCATCAGTCGAAGATACAGTTCATCACTTGCGTAAACCGTTCCCCCCGGGCTGTTCACATAAAGAAAGATTCCCTTATTATATTTGCTCTGCTCCATCATATCGATATATTTCAAATAATAATCGTGACGGTATTCGGTTCCATCTGACAGTGAATTTGGGACGGAACTGGTTTCTGCTATGGTTCCGACAATATTGATCTGCCCGATGAAATCTTTCTGTGGAAGAGCAATGGAGGATTCGGATCCACCAAGCAGTGACTGCAGACTTTTCTGCATTGATTTCTCAGACTCCTTCTTCATCTTGTTCATTGTGATGGCAGAATACACTCCTATTGCACCCGTAATGACTAAGATAAGACATACTGCCAATATTCCAAGAATCTGTTTCTTTTTCATTTTTCTCACCTCTTGACTGCTGTACCGATAGTTTCGATTTATTATAGCATACTTCTTATGAGATTATTCAAAGGTCGTTTCCTTCTCGAGTGCCTCTATGATCTTATCATGGATCAAATTCTCTTTTATCGTCTCTTTAGAGACAAACTGCAGATAGTCCTCTTCCGTCTCATATCCGAATTCCTGCATTTCAGACTGAATTTGATCATCCACATCTTCGTCGGTAACTTGAATGGATAATTCATCGCAAAGGAGATCTTCGACACATTTTTCTTTCAGCTGGTAAGTGGCCAGTTCTTTGATGCTCATATCATAATAGTATTTGATGAATTCAGAGGTGCTCATATCTTCTGCCACAGCATTTTCTCCCTGTGTTGCTTCGATATTATCCATCTGGGTCTTTACCGCTTCTTTCGGGAATTCCTTGATGGTTTCCGCATTGTCCATGACCTGCTGCCACAAAAGATCTTTTTTGGTCTGTCCGATCTCTTCTTCCTGCTCTTCGATCAGCATCTGCTTTATCGCTTCACGGAAGTCTTTTACACTTTCGTATCCCTGTTCTTTGGCATATTCATCTGTAAGTTCCGGCACACTCATGACAGAGATGGAATTTATCTTGATTGCCATCTCGACCTTTTTCCCTGCGACATCTTCATCTTCATACTCTTTCGGAACTTTTCCTTCTGCTTTTACCGTGCTGCCGATCTTTGCCCCGATCAGAACATCATCTGTCTTCATGTCCGGATCAAGATAATCCATCTGTTTTTCGCCTACATGGATATCGTAGTTTTCACTGGAGTATTCTTCTCTGGCTTTTCCGTCAATCTTTACCGTTACATCCGCATTGACATAATCGCCATCACGGACATCATTGCGGTCTTCAACGATATGTTCTATAGGATCTTCTTCAAGAGTTCCCTGGATATATCCGTCTACATCCTTATCTGTAATATTGACTGCAGCCTTTTTGATATGCAGCCCTTTGTATTTTCCGAGCTTGACATATTCTGCAGCATCAAGTTCGACAGGTGTAACTTCCCCATCCTTTTTTGCTTCCATCTGGGTCGTCGCTTCTGCGGCTTCTTTTTCAGGAGACCTCTCCTGGATGGAACAGGCACTGAGTGTTCCTATCAGCAAAATGCTAAATCCGATTAATTTGAATCTGTTCATAATCTGTCCTCCATCTTTCCTTTCCGATATCTGCAGACACAGGCATATAGTTCCTGTTTCCTGGGTAAAACCGGCTGACCGCAAGGATATCCTCGCGTGATTACATGTTCAAGTCCATTCTCAGCGATGATTCTGTACAGACGATCAATAGCCTCCGCTAATGTCTCCTGTCTTCGGATATTCTTAAGGATCCATGCACAAAGATAACACAGCCCTATCGTCTGTCCATTCTCAGAAATCTGCTCCAGATACCGCACATCAATCACTTCTCTGTCGATCATCACGCTATCTGTGCCGGAAGCTTTCATCTTCAGTCTTCCAAACTTTACAGGAGAGATTATTTTCTCCAGTTTCATCTCCCGAATACGGACGCGCTCCTCACAAATCCGGGTTCTGTTTTGTTCATTCAATCCATGAGCTTCTTCCTGACTGATCGTCTTTGCCTTCCTTGTCACGTCCCGGACTTCATAATGATCCATCATCAGTACATGATCCGCCACGGAGAGATAGTCCCCCGAACTTCCGATCACGATGATAAAAGAGACTCCTTTTTCTTCGTACAGACTTCGTATAGACGAAAGCAATGTAACAATCGGTTCTTTTTCATCAGGTACCAGCCTCGCCATCACGCGGTCTCTGATCATAAAATTCGTTGCGGACGTATCCTCATCCAGGAAGAGAAGGTCCGATCCGGCTTCTAATGCCTCGATGACATTGGCTGCCTGCGATGTGCTCCCGCTGGCATTTTCCGAGGAGAAGTTCCTGGTATCACTGCCACCCGGAAGATTGCGTATAAACAAAGAGATATCCGTCCCCTTTACACTTCTTCCGTCTTCGGCCCGTATCTTTACTCCGTTGTCCGATGAAATCACATATTCTCTTCCATCGTCTGAAATGTGATCGTACACACCTCTTTCGAGTGCATTTAACAGGGTGGACTTTCCGTGATAGCCTCCTCCGACAATGACGGTGACTCCTTCGGGAATACCCATGCCACGTATTTCCCCTTTATGGGGAAGCGGGATGGTAATCCGCATGCTGTCTGGAGAAGAAAAAGGTACCGCCTTCTTCATCGGCCGGTCAGAGACTCCGCTCTCTCTCGGCAGAATCGCTCCGTCTGCCACAAAAGAGACATAGTGATGTTCCTTGAGATAACGCCGTATCTCCTGTTGGTCATCGGAAAGTTCTACAGCCTGCTTCAGTCTGCTTTTTGCCTGAGCCTCCCACCTGTCATAAAACAGAGTGTTTCCCGCCAGCTGCGGTATGGTCTCAAAGAGCAGTTTTTCCATCTCTCTGGCAAGAATCGTCCGTCCTCTTGCCGGAAATCCCATCTCAAATCGAACCTCCATCCTGTTGTCATAAAACCGGACAGCCATTCTCTCCAGAACACTTTGTTCCGGACGGCAGATAGAGATCCTGCCGCTTTTTCCGGATCCGGCGGATCGAAGATCCAGTTGGCCAAGTACCTGAGAAAACCTGCGAAGAACCTGATCTTCCAAAGCGATCCGTCGATTGGATATCCGGATGTACTCTTCAGGGAATCCATGATGCCCTGCTTCCAGCCGGAGCCTTGACGGAGAGGCAAAGGGATCCCCCTGCACATGATCGATATGCAAAATGTATTGGCCATAGGAATAGGAGCCTGTCAGTTCCTTATACATTCCATAGCTCTTATGGTCGATCTGCCATAGTTTCTGCCTCAGAGCTTCTTTCTGTTTCATGTTTTTTATCCTCGTCTAATTTGAAGAAATAACAATTCTGTATTTCCAGGGTTCCCTCCAGGAGTCTGGACGGCTTGATCCAGTCCCCGAAAGGCGTATCCTCCCGTTTAGGCAGATAATTGGAATCAAGAAGCAGATATTTATTCTTTTTCTTATCGTAAGCCGTAATCGCGACATAGTGCCCTTGCACATGGACCACGGCCACATCCCCGGCATTCAGTTTTTTCTTCAGTTTCTTGATATCTCCGCCGCCGCCGTCCCAGGCAAACCCGTACTTCTTTCCGAAAGCTTTGCAGGATGCTTTAAAGATTCCCTCATCTGTCCCGTTATCCACAATGCGGTAATGTTTTTTCACCGCATAATCCGCCAGTTCCATGACGTCCATATACTGCCCGGTCAGGGCATAAACAGCATTGACCGGAGCCAGGATGCCGCAGCCGGCAGTTCCCATGCATCCGCCTCCTCCGTATGGCGTCGCACACCACTCCGGATCATACTGCGTGATCACAAAGGGATCATTGTCCTCCTGAATCTTTGCTTCCGCCTTAATCCTCCACTGGTTTTCAAAGGAAGTCGGATCAAGCGATAGTCTCCATTTTCCCGCTCTGTTCTGCGTCAGAAATGTTCTGCTTTCAGCGCTCTGAATGGTAAATGCGCCAGATAACCTGTGAATCCGGAAGCTACAGCCTTGCTGCTCTTTTGCAGACCGGACAACCTTCGGTTTTTTTCCGGAGACGTCCACACATAAGTATTCTTCGGTGGCTGCATCCTGAATCTCGTAATAATCCCCTGTCAAATGCGTCAGCTTCAGACGTTGCTGCGGATACTCTTCCATATAAATCTGCTTGGTCTCTCCGCCTTTTTCATTGTCAAGATATCCATTGACACACAGATAGATGCCATCCCGCAAGCTCTGTTTTTCCCTTCCGTCATAAAGCAAGGTATCCGAATAAGACGACTCTGTCATCCATCCTGTCCCGTAGTGATCTTTTTTCTCGTAAATCACCTGACGGTCTTCTCCAATCTGACTGATCGCGATTACGCCGGAATACTTCTTGATCACATCTCGTCGCTCATCAAAACTTTCATCAGTGTAGATGGCCATGGAATCTCTGACTGTCGCATATTCATGTTCATATTCAGGATCATCGATAAAATCTTTTTTATCAAACCATCCCCAGGATGTGTGATCTCCATCCTCAAAACTTCCGAAGAGACCGTCTTCGGATTCTTTCGTCGTAATCAGGACAAATCCGTTGCCCGATACACTTTTTTTTACATGTTCCAGATTTTCATCCTCGTAGACATTGATGTCATCCATGGTAATGGCGTATGCCCAGACTGGCTTTTCTTCCATGTCATAGGGAAATGCGGCTTTTACGCTGACGGTCTGTATCCCGGCCATCAAAACAGCAATAATCACCAGAACAGACAGTCTGTATTTCGTCATAAGTATCCTCCCTAATCCCCGTATAATTGTAAAAAGGCCGTCGTACATCCCTGTACGCCAGCCTTTTAAGTCATCTTTTGAATTAATGAATGGCAGTTCCTTCCGGGACACTGTCATCGACAAATATCACTTTACATCCGCAGGAGTCATGTGTTGCGGCCAGAAGCATACCATTGCTGGCTATTCCGGAAAATCTGGCCGGTTTCAGATTCGCAAGTACGATGATCTTTCGTCCGATCAATTCTTCCGGTTTATATTCATTCCGAATTGAGGAAACGATTACTCTTTCTTCGAGTCCGTCAGACAAGGTAAGCTTTAACAGATTCCTTGCTTTCTTCACGATCTCACAGTCCGTCACCTTGCAGACTCTCATGTCAAGCTTCTCAAAATCCTCAATCTCTATGGTCTCTTTGATCGGAGGAACCGCGTTCTTCCTCTCTTCTTCCTCAATGGCAGCCAGTCTTGCTGCTTCTATCGCCGCTGCCTCTTCTTCTTTCCGTCTTCTTTCTTCTTCTTTTGCCTCCTCGGCCAGTCTCTTTTCTTCCTCTGTCTGAGGAGTGGAAAAGTCAAGAAGGCCAAGGTATCTATTCGGATCGACCGCATACAGGAACAGATATAATCTCGGACCTGCAGATTTACCAATCATCAGCTGATAAGCATTCTTGAAAAATCTTGCCTGTGCAGCCTTCTTATTCTCCTCATCAAAGTCCGGATCCGCTTCTCTCGGGATCGTATAGATAAAGGAATTAAGCTCGTCCAGATCATAATCTCCTTTTTCAATGAAATCATGAAGAAGCTGGATCTCCTTTTTCTCCACTTCATTTAAAGTATCATAGAATTCCCAGTTCCGGTATCCGAGCAGTTTATTCATGTTTTCCGGAGAACATTTCTCCAGCCAGTATTTTGCCAGACCAAGTCTCTCGCCGAACTCTTCCTTTGTATAAGGAGTACCGATCTTTTCGAAAACAGTCTCGAGCATATCTGCGTTAAAATCCACGACTGAACCGAAATTCACGATCTGCTGCATCGGAACAGGATAAAGATCTCTTCCTTCGATCAGACAGTTGTACATGATGCCTTCGATATAGTCGAAATTCTTTCCCTTTCCTGCCTGATGAACTTTCAGCATCTTATCGAATTCAAAATACTGTCTTAAAATCTCATCATCGAAACAGAAATCAAAGGCCTTGTTCGGTTCTGATTTGGAGTACAGCCAGAGGATCACTTCCGGCTGATAGATCTCAAGCAGGGTCTCCGGTGTCAGGTTCAATCCGGTGGATCCACTCATCTTTCCTGTTGTTCCTTTGATCCCGATGAATTCATATCCCTTAAACATCGGGGCCTTTGTATGAAAGATCTTCTTTGCAATGATCTTACTGGTGTCATAGCTTCCGCCCGGGCTTGCATGATCTTTTCCGCCCGGCTCAAAGTCCACACCTTCATAGAGCCAGCGCATCGGCCAGTCAATCTTCCATGCGAGCTTGCAGTTGAAGTCTTTTCTGAAATCCCAGTGACCGCTGTGTCCGCATTTGCAGGTATATTCACATGTGGTTCCGTCCTCCGAACAGGAAGTGATGGTCGTCTCATCCTTTCCACAGACCGGACAGTAGATACTTACGGGATAATAAGCTTCCCTTTCTTCCGGTGTAGCAACCTGCTGGCGGAATTTATCGAGGATGTCAAAGATCTCTTTGCGCATCTTCACGGCGTGGATCACATGCTCCGCATATTTCCCGGCACGGTAATTTTCGCTCTGACGGCGGAAATCCACCTTGATCCCGAAACGGGCGAGGGATTTCTCGAATTCTTTTTCAAAATGTTCTGCATAAGAAGAACAGCATCCGAAAGGATCCTTGACGTCAACATATGGCTTTCCGATCTCATCTTCCAGCTCCGGTGCAATCTCTTTTACATTGACGGGAACTTTTCTGAACCGGTCAAACTCATCCCATGAAAACAGCAGTCTTGCTTTCTTTCCCTGTTTGATCAGTGCTTTATATACAAAGTAACTTGTCGCGATATCTCTGAAGTTTCCGATATGGATGGAACCGGAAGGGCTGATTCCTGCCGCACAAACATATTCCTCCTTATCAGGAGACCTCTTGATGATATCTTTTGCTATTTTCTCAGACCAATGCATCTGTCTTTTCTCCTCCTGCTTTTGTTCAGTAACTTTTCAATTTTTATTCGCTAAATATGTATTATAACAAATACCTATCTTCATTTCAAGAAAAAAAGCTGCCGCGCATCGCAGCAGCTTTCCTTATATCTTAGGATAGGAATCGTATTTTTCAGGAACCGCATTCATTCAGAAGCTTATACAGAAGTTCATAAAGCTTTTCGGCATCCTTATCCCGGATATGCATGCAGGTCGCCACACATTCCGGAATCTGAAGTGCCTTTTCTCTTAAAGCTTTTCCTTCCGGTGTGAGTTCGATCACGACAACTCTCTCGTCTTCTTTCAGACGGGTCCTTGTCACAAAACCGGCCTTCTCCATCTTTTTAAGAAGCGGAGTCAGTGTCCCGTTATCAAGATAAAGCCTCCTGCCAATCTCTCCGACAGTCAGATGATCCTCTTCCCAGAGGACCAGGAACACCAGATACTGTGTATAGGTAATCCCAAGTTCTTTAAGAAACGGATGGTAAAGATTCGTCACCTTCCTCGCACAGGCATATAGCGGAAAACACAGCTGGTTTTCCAGTTTCAGTTTTTCATAGATGTCGTTATTCTGATTCATTTTGCTCTAACTGTTTCCTTCTGAGTGCTGCAAGATAGGATACGGCAGACAAAGCTGCAATATTTCCTTCTCCGGCTGATTTGATATACTGATAAGGTTCTCCGACGATATCTCCGCAGGCGAAACATCCTGGGATACTTGTCTCCATCTTTCGGTTTACCTTGACGTGGTTTTTGTCTACTTCAAGCCCCGGAACCAGCTGCCCGGGAGAAACGCTCTCTCTTAAGATGAAGACGCCGTCCACCTCATAATCGCCCTGATCTGTCTTGAGTCTTCTGATGCCGTCTGCTTCTTCAATGGCCTGCGGCTTTTCTCTGACGATCTCGATATTGTCGGCTAACTGTATCTCTCCTTGATAA
>CACZNZ010000051.1 GCA_902782625.1 uncultured Lachnospiraceae bacterium
ATATGTCCATCCCGTATTTATCCTCGATCACCCCGGAATAAAGGGAGTCTCATCAGGCGGCCGCCGGCTTGCGGCTCCATAGGGTTCCAGCCTCCCCGCGGTTCTCGCCGGGCCGCCGGCGGTTTCTTTCGTCAGCCGGCGGAAGTATCATGATCCCATCCGTGTTTCATCGCCCTGCCGGGTGCCACCCGGCATTTCAGGAAGACTGTCTGCCGCTCGCCCTTCCGGGGTTATCGCGCATCTCCATTCGGCTGAGGCCTTCCGGTCCCCACAGAGGAATGTACCTGATGAATGTCTATGTGGTTGTCAATGTACTTTGTAACCGGTTGAATGCCGGTTACAGGTAAATCTTACTGGGAAAAATATTCACGTAGGAGATCGCAATAGTATCACTGGTGATACTGCGAGTATCACCTGCCTTATAGGAAGCTATTGTTTACGGAAGTGAACCGCATATGGAAGAGGGATAGGAACTTTCATACGGCTAACTTATCCACGTCCATAGAGAAATGTTTCTGATGAATGACTGCTAGTTGTCAAACATGCGCATAAAGATGGGATGGTTTGGCCATCTTTCCACGTCACAGCGGTTTTTCAGAGAGAAAAAGCCGCTTATTTACTTATAGGTTATGGGAGAGGTTATAAAAGAAACGAATTTTGAAAAACAGATTGAAAAACAGGGAATTGACATTTTTGAAAATATGTGCAAGTCGTACACGGCTTCGTAAGTGGCTTTATTTCCGAGGTGCCACTATACTTACCGCCGAATTTGTTCAGATTTGTCGTAAGCCATGTTTTGGACTGCCGTTGCCTGATGCCATCGGGTCGTAACACCTTATACACTTGCTGCCTTCGCTTGCTGGGGAGTGCCCCGGACCCTAGTTTAATCATCATCCAGAGGATGATGGCTGCGCGTATAAAACGCTAGTGTTATGAAAGGTTTTTTTTATGTAGGATTGTCCGTGCCATATTCATTAATTCGTCACTTATGGACTGCTCCATTACTACATCGTTTACTTCAGGCAGTGCGGTTGTTAGTTTTTCTTTTACAAGCATTTCCAGTGTGAGGTCCGCGGAAGGACATCCGGAACAGGCACCGGTAAAGCGGATATGTGCAACACCTTCTGAATAATCCAGCAATGTCAGATTACCTCCATGTGCAAGCAGAGAAGGACGTACTTGTTCTTCCAATATTTGTTCAATTTTATCTTTCAGTTCTGCGTTCATATAGATGGCCTCCTCTTTTTTTTATGGTATCGGTATTCTTTAAACTAATATAGCATTGTAATTGATTTTTTCGGAGCCGGTTCGCGGAATCTTCGGAAGAAAACGAATATGGAATACGGAATACCGAAGACTGGTCTGTTTTCTGAGAAAAGCAAGAGTTGCCTCTGTAAGCAGTTTTGTATTCTCGGAATCCGGGACCGGATCACAGATCAACGCAATATAGATCATATCATCTTTTCCGGCACATAAAAAGGATTCCGGGCGAGGTAAATGAAGGGAAGAGATTTCTTCTGCTGTAGATAATATGATGGATATATGAGAGTTCAGGAGCTCTTCCAGTTCGTCCAGACTGACACGCTTGCCGGAAACCTTTACAAATCGTTTTTTTCTGCCGATGATATAATAATACCCATCCTTATCACAGTGGGCCAAATCTCCAGTATAGAGGATGCCTTTGTTTTCATCACCTTTTTGCAGATCATCAGCATTTTCGGCATATCCCAGAAAAACATTTTGACCGGAATAGATTAATTCGCCGTTTGGCTGATTTGCGCAGGTTTCTGAAGACTCTGCAAGCAGTGTAAAGGATCCTCCCGGAATAGCTTGACCAATGCTTCCCGGCTTTTTCAGACACATATCCGGAGGAAGATAGCTCATTCTTGCAGTAGCTTCTGTCTGACCATACATGATAAAGAAACGTATTCCTTTTGTATTTGCCCATTTTGCGTATTCAATCTGTAATTCTTTGGGCAGTTTTCCGCCAGCCTGTGTCATGGTGGTCAGAGAAGGAAGTTCCATATCAAAAAAACCTATTCGTTTTAAAAGTGTGTAAGAATTCGGAACCCCGGCAAAAGAGGTTGCCTTAGCTGATCGAAAAAAATCCCAGAAGCGAATATCCAATATCCCATAGTCTGTTATCAGCAGAGAAGAACCTTTTAGTAGATGGCTGTTGATGACAGAAAGGCCGTACGTATATTCCATAGGCAGTGATGTGATCGGGCGATCTTGTTCGGTTATTTCCAGATAAGTGGCGATCGATTCAGCGTTGCTCTGCAGATTTTTTCGGGAAAGGCGTACCAGCTTTGGACTGCCGGTACTACCGGAAGTGGAAAGAAGAAGAGCAAGATCAGAATGCAGTATAGGACTTTGCAGTCCGGTTGCAACAAGAGACCACATAGAATTTGTCCACAGCATCTTTCCGCAGGACGATGAAGGATCCGTTCTTTCTGTTGGTAAAAGAATGGCTCCCGGTTGGTATCGTTTCATCAGAGAATGCAGAGGTTCTTTTGCAATAGAGGAAGGGAGCAGAAGAGGCACACAGCCTTTTTGCAGGCATCCTAAATAGACTGTGATTGGAATGTAGTCGTTTTTACAGAGCAGAAAAAGAAGTGAGCCGGCGGGAACACCCTGCAGAATGAGATCCTGCAGATCCCACATAGCGGAATAAGTCAGATGTTCTCCGTCTGAACACAAGAAAACTGTTTTGTCAGCAAACATCGGATTTCTGGAAAAAAACCAAGTTGGTACAGTTCCTTTTGACATCAGAGAACTCCTTTTACGTTACGATTGGCTGTGACAGTTTACAAATCAAGTCTTTGCCGTCCCAAACCGGGTCAAAGATTAGTGCTTCTCCCACTGATACCACCCGCAGAGCATCATATGTACGGGAACGCTGAAGAAGGCCTTGCATTTTATGCGGTTCAAATCCATAAACCGTTACGGTCTGCAGCTTATCACCCAGGTTGGCAGGAAGGAAAGCCAATGAAGACAGAACCATTTCAAAAAACAGACCGCATCGTGCTTCCAGCATTTCCCATGGAACACAAGGAATAAGAGAAGGAGAGATGTCAATAGTCCATTGCGGCGGTAATTCTGCTGTCATTACCAGATTCCCTGCGTAGAAGCGTACAGAGAGACCAGGGATGTCCAAGGCCTGCCGCACCAGTAGACTATATTTTGACAGGATTGAATAGTCATCCGGATGGTAACGCTTCTGTACGATAGCAGCCAAAGTCTGCCACCAACGCCAACGGATGTTCTGTACATATTCTGGAGATTCACCTGTCCAGAAAACAATTATTGGACTGGAACAGGCATTCTGGTCTGCATCATAGGTATCTTGGTAAAAACGGCAGCACAGCTGATACAGTTCTTCGTCAGTAAGAGAATCGATGGATTCTGCAGACAGGATACATATAGAATAACGATCCGGAAACATCAGATCAAAACTGTCGGCCTTGGCTGGGATTCCATGCAGTTTCCGGACAGTTTTATCTCCTCCCCATAATAGACGCGCATCAGCTGTTGCAGAAAGTTTGCGGAATATTCGATCGGAGCGCGGAAAGCGTATTATGGCTGTGCGACGATAAAGATCAGCATAATTCGGCAGCTGTAACAGTGCATTGATTTTTTTGCAGAGAAGATCAGTAGCAGGATGGGGATATTCACTGATCCGGATGGTCACGGTACAGCCGGCCAACAAGACAACAGCCCAGTTATAGGCAAATAGGACAGGCATATTGGAGGGGGCTGAGATAAGTACATGGCCAATACCGCGTCTCTGTTCAGGATATCGACTCTGCAGTTGTTCCAGATGGGCTCGTCGTAGCCAGAAGCCAAATTGAATAATATCCGGAAAAGCACGACATGAGGGATCATGCATCAGATCACTGGAAAGAGTTTCCAGACAGTTCAAGGTGTGTTCCTGAAAACTCTTATTAGTGCCTTCAGATTGCGTCATGCTTCCGGCCATGCAAATGATTTTTTGATCTTTTGACGAAATCGGGGCAGTAGCGGCAAAGAAAGTGTCACTGCAGCCGCGAATTTCAGCATGAGGTACACGACCATCAATGGCAAAATATCGTCCCTTCCTGCCACAGGGACAGTCGTCTTCGCCAAGGATACGTCCCTGATCTTCTGTCAGGATCCGATGGCCGGGATAAGAGGTTGGGAGAAGAGAAGAAACCGTAAGGATTCCCTGTTCTCCCTGAAGACATTCTGAGAAATCTACTGGATGAAGCGCCTGAATGTCTGACCATTGACTGGTGTGCAAATGTCCATATTTGCATTCCATAAAGATGCTTCCCAGCTGTTCGGCCATACCATAGTAATTGAAGACCTGTCGGATTCCGGCGGCCTGTTCCAGTTCAGATTTAAACTGTTCCGGAGAAACAGATAAGTCGGTCATCCTTTTCCAACCACCTCCATGGATCAATACAGAATGAGAAAAATCCGGATGAAGTCCGGCATTAAGAAGCGGAAGGGTGAAATATTGCCGGATCATATAGGTAAACCCGAAAAGAAGAGTTTTTTGTCCACGATGCTCTTCTGCAAAACGAAGTATCGTTTCTATGTCCAGAGTCAGATCTTCATGAAGTGCCCAGGTACGGGAAGAAGAAAAAAGTGCAAATCCTGCTATGCCGGCTCGGCGTGCACTGAAATCTGCGGTGGGAGAAATGGTTCTTCTGGTATCGATGATCAGCATGGGAAGACGTTTGCCACCAAGAAAATCCTGTAGAATCAGATATAATACCTGCTGCTGGCTTTCTGCTGCTTCGGAATCCAGAAAAATGCGGGAAGGTTGTTGTCCGCTGGTTCCGGAAGAAATTACTTCCCGAACGATTGTGTTTTTTGGGACGCTGAACAACTCGTGATCCCGGAAGGCGGAGACAGGAAGAAGGGGTATGTCGGAAGAAAATGCCTTGCATAGATTTCGGTAGGGAATACAACCTTGTCGATGCTGTTCTGAAAGCGCAGACAGTTGGTTTTTGAAGCGCATTGTTTTTTCGGACTGCATTTGTGAAAACGGTTTGTCGTTATAAAGGGGTTTCATAAATACGGGAATTCCTTCTTCTAAAAAAATGAAATATCAGGCATACAGTCTCACTGCATGTTTTTACAGTGATTTATTATGATACATATACGGGCTGCCATGCCCTGGGAAGAGAGTCATGCCAGGATGCAGAATTTTTTCAAACCAGGGTTCTGTTTTTTGGAGATAGTCAGTTTTGCTGCTACCCGGCAGATCGAGATTAACAGGCATATCAGGTAGAAAATAATCACCAGTAAAAAGGAATCGATTGTCCATCAGAATAGTAGAACTTCCCGGAGAATGCCCCGGACAAAGCTGCATATGAAAAACATGACCTTGCCATCTCAGATCTGTTTGTGTTTGAAAAACAACCTCGCATGGACGGCATATAAATGGATCATGTCTATCTTTGCAGACATTGCCCGTATAGGAATATGCCAGTAAATCATAAACAGGTGAGAGGTTTCCCCGGGCATCCCCTATACGGTAGCTACAGATATCTGAAGAAACAACAGGAGCACCGGTCATGCTGCGGATCTCTTCCAGCCCACTGATATGATCAACATGCTCATGTGTGAGCAGGATCATATCCAGTGTCCAGGAGTGGGAAAGAAGCAGTTTTCTGGCTTTTTCTGCGTCGCCAGCATCGATCAAGAGGGCTGAGGATCCTTCTGCGATTAAATAACTATTACTTGTTGTTTCGTTTGAACACAAATGTATAATCATGAATACTCCGCTCTTACTGCTGCATCCAGCAGATTAAAGCTATAGGGCCACACCATATTCTGCAAGGATTTCCAAACCTTTTTCATAAGATGAAAACCGAAGAACATCGAGGTTTTCCATGCGGATATGGAAGGCTTCTTCCAGTTCGGCAATAATGTCCATGTGTGTCATGGAGTCCCAGGCGGTAATACCGTGATATTTCAATCCGGGCAGTTCTTCTTGGGTCACCTTCAGATTTTGCATCATTATGTTATCGTATTTTTCTTTAGACGTCATTTTTGCGCTCCTTTACAATGAAGAATCGTTTACTCATCAGTTCTGTAAATTGTCCGTGAATCACTTCCGTTCCATCTGAATTTCTGCAGATGCCATTAAACGTTCCAACATAGGTACTGCCATGTTCTATGCAGGATGTAAATTTGATTTCCGCAGTGATCGTATCTCCTGGGAATACCGGTGCTTTATAATGTATATGTTCTTCCAATAATACAGTGCCAGAACCGGGCAGTTCCGTTCCCAGAATGGCAGAAAACAAAGTGCCAACAAAAATACCATGCACAACAGGTCTGCGAAAGACGGTTAGATCGGCGATAGCAGGATCCAGATGAATGCCGTTCCTATCATGTGAGAGCTCGACAAAAGAAAGCAGATCTTTTGTAGTAAAGGTGCGGCTTCGAGATACGCACATACCGATGGTAAGTTCTTTTTTTGACATATCCGTGTCTTGTTTTAATATGGTACGAGAATGCTTTTTTACAAACAGGACATCTTTTGGAGAGGAAACCAACAACACTTTTCCGGCCCGCAGCATATCTATATGGACACAGCGGTTAGGACATCCGCATATCACGATCCATACAGGGCAAAACAAAGCGGTATCATAAACCGGATGTATGTCCGGAAGATCGGATAATAATTCTGTGACGGCCTGTGCTCTGTCATATCGTGGGTTACAACCGCCACAGTATTTGATACCGAGGTTCATACTGTATCGCCTCCATTCCTTTGCCATATGGGAGACAGATTTCAGATGCTGGGATTCCGAAGAGAAATCCCATTATTTTTATATGCAAATATGATGCCAGTAAAAAAATATAGCTAGTGGTCTGAAAGAATGTGCACATGTGACAAATAGCTACACGATATGAGCGAAAATGACACATGTGCAAAGCTAATTCCGTATTGCAAGAGAATTAACTATAGATTATGATCATTTTTCCGGACTGAAAAATTGGCATAATTCTTGCTTAGAAAAAAACAAATAATAGATGAAATGTGTGATTATCGCAGGCTGGGAGAAAGGGGGAAAAAGGCCTGACTGAGATACAAATAATAGACTGTAAAAACAACTTAAAAAAGGAGGCATATTATGGCACTCAAAACCGGAGCCGAATACATCGAATCCATCCGCAGCATGAAAATGAATATTTATATGTTTGGAGAAAAGGTCGAGAATCCTGTTGACAATCCCATTTTACGGCCATCTCTGAATTCTGTCCGTATGACATATGATCTGGCACAGATGCCGGAATATGAGGATCTGATGACAGTTATTTCTCCAATCACCGGAGAGCGGATCAATCGGTTCACACATATCCATACAAGCACGGAAGACCTTATGAATAAAGTTAAAATGCAGAGGCTAATGGGACAGAAAACAGCAGCCTGCTTTCAGCGTTGTGTTGGTATGGATGCATTCAATGCTGTATTCAGCACGACTTTCGACTGTGATGCTGTTCATGGTACAAAGTATCACGAAAACTTTTTGAAATTCCTGAAATATGCACAGGAGAACGATCTGACGGTCGACGGAGCTATGACAGATCCGAAAGGTGACCGCAGTAAAGCACCACATGATCAGGAAGATGCTGACATGTTCCTGCATATTGTTGAGAGAAGGGAAGATGGTATTATTGTACGCGGTGCTAAAGCACATCAGACAGGTATCATCAATTCTCAGGAAGTGATCGTTATGCCGACACAGGCTATGGGCGAGGCGGATGTCGATTATGCTGTAGCATTTGCTGTTCCGGTTGATACGGAAGGAATTACCATGATCATCGGGCGCCAGTCCTGTGATACCCGCAAGCTGGAAGGCGCTTCTATGGATACCGGCAATCCGGAATTCGGCGGAGTCGAAGCACTTACTGTTTTTGATGATGTTTTTGTTCCTAATGACAGGATCTTCCTCTGTGGTGAATATGAATTTGCGGGTGTATTAGTAGAACGGTTTGCAGGTTATCACAGACAGTCCTATGGTGGCTGCAAAGTTGGTGTCGGTGATGTTTTAATTGGGGCGGCAGCTCTGGCTGCAGATTACAATGGCGCAAATAAAGCTTCTCATATAAAAGATAAACTGATTGAAATGCAGCATTTGAATGAGACGCTGTACGCTTGCGGTATCGCCTGCTCTGCGGAGGGACATCCGACAGCTTCCGGAAATTATCTAATTGACCTTCTGCTGGCTAACGTATGTAAACAGAACGTTACCCGATTCCCGTATGAAATTGCGAGACTGGCAGAAGACATCGCCGGTGGATTGATGGTCACCGCTCCGTCAGAGAAGGATTTCCGGGCGGAAGTTACCGGCCCGATCGTAAAGAAGTACCTGCAGGGTGTGGCGTCTGTTTCCACAGAAAACCGGCTGCGGATTCTTCGGCTGATAGAGAATCTGACTCTCGGCACAGCAGCTGTCGGTTATCGCACGGAATCCATGCACGGAGCCGGTTCCCCACAGGCGCAGCGCATTATGATCTCCCGTCAGGGTAACCTGGCTATGAAGAAACAACTGGCGAAAGCAATCGCGCATATAGAGGAGTAAAAGAGCAGCAATACAGGAATACTTTTTTCAATACCGGGGTCTATCCCCGGTATTGATTGTAATCGATATGGTACAGTTCCAGTTTACGGTATAAGGTTCGACGGCTGATACCAAGCAGGCCGGCGGCTTCACGGATGTTGCCGTGAGTGAAGGACAGTGCCTCCTGGATCTGATGATTTTCCCGCTCCTGAATAGAAAAAGGTTTACCATCTTCGGGCTGGGAAACGTTGTCAGAAATACCGTCTGGAGTGGCAGGGGCAGATTGCCGGCCGGCGGGAGTAGTTCGTGTGAATATATTACCGATTCCAAAATAGGCAGAGGTATCTTGTGCAGGAACATATTCCTGTATTTCACGCGGCAGGCAAGCAGGGGTGATCCATCCGTCAGGTGTGATATAAACAGCGCGTTCCATTACATTTTCCAACTGACGGACATTTCCCTCCCAGGGATAACGTAGCAGGAGGGAAAGGGCATCTTCGGACAATGTAGCGACCCGGCCGGATCCCGTATTTGCTGCATACTTTACCAGGAAGAACTCAGAGAGAATACGAATATCTTCGCCTCTTTCACGAAGCGAGGGTATTTTTATATTAAAGACATTGAGACGGAAATACAAATCTTGTCGAAACTGATGATCGCTGACCAGATGCTCAAGATTTTGATTGGAAGCACTGATAATACGTACATTGATTCTTTTGGACTTGCGTGCTCCAATACGTTGCACCTCTCGATTTTGGAGTACGCGCAGCAGCGCCACCTGTGTTTCGAATGACATGCCGTCGATTTCATCCAGAAAGATAGTGCCTCCGTCTGCCAGTTCAAATTTTCCTGCAGCACCCTCTTTTCGGGCACCGGTAAAGGAGCCGCTTTCATAGCCAAAAAGCTCTGATTCAATTAGAGTTTTAGGAATCGCTCCGCAGTTGACAGCAATAAAAGGATTGTTTCGCCGTGCACTGGCATTATGGATTGACTGTGCAAACAGTTCTTTTCCAGTGCCGCTTTCTCCCTGCAGAAGGACTGTGGCATCGTTAGTAGCCGCAATCTGTGCCAGTTTGATGGTATCGCGGATCTGAGGAGATTCTCCAATGATGTCCTGAAAAGAAAAATGAGCATCATTGCCCAAAATATGATTGACACGCTGATGCAGTACAGAGAGTGGTACAAGCTGCATGACGTATTCCAATGGATTTGCTTTCTTTACAGACAGAGAAACAAACTGATGATGAAACTCATCGGTTAATTGCACCGCTTTGTCTTGAATGCCGTTTCGGAAAGCTGATTCGGAAAGGGTATTTTTATCGATCAGATCAAAAACCGGACGTTTTTGTAATTGCTCCGCAGGAATTTGCAGAAGATCCGTCAGACAATGATTAAAGGTTGTGATATGCAGATCCTGGTTCAGCAGAGCGACGGAATTTGGAAAAGTTTCAATGATCAGATCAAGTTTTTCGGTTAAGAGAGATTGCTGATCCAACAGTTCTTTGAGATGGATCTGGCGGGAAATAGCATCCGCAGCTGCAGCGACAAGCCCGACGGTGTGTGCTGAGACGTTTTCAGCCATTCCCGAAAGACAGACGACTCCGCCAATTCTTCCACTCGAAAGAATAATAGGGGCACCGGAACAGGCCCAGTCGCTGTGCACTTCAAAATAGTGTTCATTTCCGTATACCTGGAGAGGTTGTCCGGTAGTGAGGACGGTACCGACTCCGTTCGTGCCAAATCGTTCCTCACTGCGGTTTGCTCCTGCGACAAACAGAGTATCTTCAGAGTATTTCTTCAGATTCTCATCACCCCGCATAAACAGAATATAACCTTCTTCGTCAGACAAGCTCAATAAAAACCCGGAACCTTGTATGTGTGTATATAATTCTTCCAGATAGGAGAAAGCTATATTGCATAGCACAGGACGTGCCAGTATACGTTGTTGGAGTGCTGTATCAGAGAGAGGCGTTTTATCTACGCCTTCCATTGGAACGCCATTTTTACGACATCGCAGCCAGGAACTCAAAATGAGCGGGCGGACGACACCCTCCGGAATAGGAAGTCCGTTCCGCAGACATTCCCGTGCCTTTCGAATTTCTTCTTGACTATACATGTTTGTCCTCATTTCTTGCCTCTTTTTTCTCAGTATATCCCATGATGTGAAAAAAGTAAATTGAACGTGAAAATGTGCATATAAACATGAGCCATACTGGCGCATGTTTATGTAAAAAAATGGCACATGTGACAAATGTGACCCTCCAAAAAGAAAAATGAAAACGGAAATCACCCTGTTTTCCGTTGATTCAGGCTTGCTGAAAAATGGCACGGTATTTGCAGAAACAAGTGTGAATTCGAAACAACCGACAACCGAACATGTTAGAAAAGGAGCAAGACGTTATGGAAGTGAAACA
>CACZNZ010000052.1 GCA_902782625.1 uncultured Lachnospiraceae bacterium
ACAAACACAACAACAGCCGCAACAACACTGACAGATCTGGTTACCATCTGCCTGGTTCTGCGGCTTCTGAGAATTTTTCTTATTTTTTCAAGTAAAGCTTTCATAGTCAGGTCTTTCTGTCAAACCCCTGATGTCATGGTATTTCCGAAACACTGGGTATAACGTGAATGTTGAAACTGTAGTGGTCTGTATGTCTGTCAGTCTCTAAACTGCCAGCTTATAAGCTGTCAGCCTTTGGTCTGGCAGCCTTTTGTCTGTTTTCCGCACACATGATGCTGAAGAACAGCGAAATTATTGTCGGTATTATATTCCAGACAGTTCTTTTGCGCAGTGCATTATCAAAAAGAAATTCTATCTGGTGATGAAGCAATATTTTTCCACGTCAGTATACATGTACATTCTCTAAAAAAGCGTCAAAATTCATCAGAAAAATGCACAAAATATAGAGCATGAGATCCAAGGTATACCGAACGCCAGCACATTTTCTATCGTCTGCAGCTTTTATTTTCACATAAAAGACCAGCCCACCGAAGTGAACTGGCCTTTGTGTGAATCATGTTAAATTGTCAATTGATCGTTCTCCGTCTCTTCAAGAGCAGCAAGCCCGCTCCTGTGATCAGGATTGTACCAAGGATCATGAAAATCCTTGTGCCTGGGCCGCCGGAGTTGGGAAGTTCCGCACCCGGGATGTTGTACACCGTCAGCTTAATCTGAGTGATATCTTCAAGAGTTTCAATATTTGCCATTTCATTCTCATATGGCACTGCATCATCTCCGCTGCCGATTGTTGTATTCCCGTTTTCATCACATAGGACGATCTGACGATCCACCACTTTGAAGTATGTATCCTGGGTAACAATGTAACCGTCAGGAATCTTGCTTTCATGCAGCTTATAAAGTCCCGGCTTCACGTTTTGGAGCTTATATCCTGTATCCTTCATGACAGCAAAAGGATTTGTAATGCCCGTTACGTTCAACCATGTATCTCCGTTTTCATCCCACTTGGACAGACCAAACTCTGCGCCATCGAGCAGGAGATCCTGCTCATCGACAAGTTCCGCTTTGAAAATCAAAAGATCAATGGGCAGTTCTCGGTTGGTGATCTTAATGATTGTTGTTTCCCCTGCCGGAATCTTTGTTCCGACTGTGGTGTGGGTGCCTTCAGATGTGGTAGTAGCAATTACAGAACCGTTACACGTTGCATTCACAAATGTGTAGCCAGGCTTATCCGGTTCGCTGACTGTCACGACTGTATCAAGAGGGATGTTTGCGATACTCCAGTCCTCTTCCGCCTTGACATGAAGAGTGGCGGAAGCTTCTGTATAGCCTGTATATTCTACTCCTTCATAAGTGACTGTTGCCGATTCTCCGCCGTACTGCATAATATTACCGAGGTATCCCTCTTTAAGTTCAAGGACTCCGCCCGGAAGGGTTCTTGTTGCCTCAGCCTCTGTGGCATAATGATCAAACACTCCATCCGGCGCATACTGATAGAAGTAATACTGTGTGACAGTCTCGCCATTCTCCTCTGTCGTTTTTGATACAGCATACCAGGGAACGGTTTCAACCCCCTCATCCGGAATAAAAACATAGTCATTATTGACCAGTTTGACGGTGAATTCAAACATCGTAGTATCATCGTCTCTGATGCGGTTTCCATCTGTATCCCTAAGTTCCTTCTGAACTCTCAGATCACCACGAAGAATATTATTTCCTGTCAGAGCTGTCAGGTCTTTTTCCATTTCTATGATCGTCCAGACGCCGTTTTCCACTTTAAACTTGACGTGTGCGGGCTTTCCGTTTATCAACATAGGATGATAAACACTGGTCCTGAAATCGAACTGGTAATTCAGACCATATACTTCGTCGATCGCATAATCCCAGCCGTAATCAAGGAGATAGTACTTAACACCCTGATGGGTCGTAGTCAGATAATCGGGATTATTAAGATCCAGTCCATGCGCAATGGCATTTTCTTCTGTGAGAATGAGTCCGAAGGAAATATTGAGATCTTCCTGCCAGCGGGTGCCGATTGTGTGACCTTCAACGGTGGTTGTACTGCCCACCCAATCGTACTCGTTTTCGTCGGCCTGCCAGCCAAGGGGGAGGCCTTCGGTTCCGTACTTGTCATAGGGTGCCGGGTTTCCGTTACCATCGTAACCCTTGGAAATCTTGAAGATAATCTGTTTCTCGCTGGAAGTCCACTCTTCCGTTTCTTCATCCTGATGATACAGGAAATTGTGCAGCTCGACCAGTTTCCCGTTTACATCCCAGTACTTATCTACGTAAAAATCTGTATTTGTGAGCGCCATGCGTTTATCCGGCATATTAAACGCAGTGATCACTTCACTGACTACTGTTTTTGTCCAGGTACCGTCCTCGTTTGGTGTATAGGTTATTGTTTCACGAACATAGGTGTCCGGATCCTCTGTCGTGTGTGTTGTTGTACCTGAATCCTGGCCCTTCTCCTTTACGGTCTCCTGGGTCGTTTTTGTATACGTAGTACCATTTGTACCCACGCTGCCGTCATGAGGAACAGTACTCTGGGGGTTTGTCTGGACCTCATAAATATATCCGTCGTTTCCGTCAGGGACACGGAAAAGAACCGTATCCGCCAGGCCGGCTTCCTGAGCGTCCGTCCAGGTCCTGACCCCGTTTTTCAGGTCCGCCACCCAGTCATACGCCTCCTGACTTGGCCAGACTGTGAATGTCACGACATAGGTCACATCGTTTTGCAGTGTTACCCCATGCAGATCCCATTTGACACTTCCTGATGAATCGATGGAAGCAGGAGGCGCTTCATTCCATGCGACCCGATCCTCCCATGTACCGCCGGCGGGGATCTTCCAGTATCTGAATCCTCCGGTATCCGACTCGTTTCCACGAGGATTGACACCCGGAACAGTGAGGCTGGTGAAGCTGTCGTTCATCACCACATCGGAGACAGCGAGAGAACTGCTGATTTTCCTCAGGATTTCATCAAAAGCATCATTCAGAGCAGTCGAGTTCGTAGCATTAAAGGCATACGTGTTTTCCAGATTGTTTCCAGTGTTGTAGGCGTATTTGGCCAGGTCATGCAGCAGATCAAAT
>CACZNZ010000053.1 GCA_902782625.1 uncultured Lachnospiraceae bacterium
AAACCAGCCGCTGCCATCAACTTGATGTCTCCGCCTCCAAAAGCTCCTTCATACAAAAGACTTGCCACGAGCATGGGGCCACTGATCACAAAAGCCCCGACAAGATGCGTACCAGACACCCCTGTCCCCTGTGCCACAAGCAACAGCAGACCGATTCCAAAGAGCAGACCAATCTCTCTGTCAGGAATCCTTCTGGTGCGAAAATCACAGAAAGCAATCCGGATCAGAACCATCACATAGAGCATCCATATCCCATAAATCCACATAGAATCATTCCACCATTAAAACGCAAAAAATGCTATTCTGCTCCAAAATTATCTTGCTGCAGCAGAATAGCATATTTTTATAGTTCTGTCAATATTTTACTTTTTCTCTTTTTCCGTTGCTGCCTCTTCTGCTGTACTGGCAGCGTCCTTGTGTTCTTCGTAAGTTTTAAAGTACAGATTAGAACCGTCATCCTTTTCCGCATCATACTGGAAAAACAGATACTCATTTTTATCAGGGTTAAGCACACCGTCAATCGCGGCCAGGCTGGGTGAACAGATCGGCCCTGCCGGAAGAGTGCCAACCACATAAGTATTATACGGGGAATCTACTTTCAGATCAGAATAAACGACCTTTTCTTTGCCATACATACCCTCGGTAACTGCATACACAATCGTGGAGTCAAACTGCAGCTTCATGTTTTTATCCAGACGATTCTGGATTACACCAGCTATCACCGGATACTCTTCTGCTTTCTCTGTCTCCTTCTGGATCATCGAAGCACGAGTCAGGACTTCTTCCACCGACATGCCGAGTTTTTTTGCCTGCTCTATTCTTTCAGTCCCGAACTTCTTCGTAAAATGGTCAAGAACGTCAGCCACAAAGGTATCCGGTGTTGTATTCTCATCGACATAGTAAGTGTCCGGGTACAGGTATCCTTCCAGCGGATACAGGATTCCCTCTCCTTTTGGAAGTTGATCTGCATAAGTAAAGTCAGGAACTGCCCTATCCAGTGCCGAAAGAAACTCCTCACGTGTCATGATATTCTTCTTTTCCAGACGTCTTGCGATCCTTGCAATCGAATCCCCTTCCGGGATCACAAAAGTACCCTGCCCGTCGCTTCCGCTTTCTTTGATCAGTGTATCGACCACCTGTGTCAGTGTCATACCATCGTTCAAAGTATAGGATCCGTATTTAAGATTACCCTTAAGCCCCATCCGATAAGCCTTCAGCATAAACGGAAAAACATAGCGGATAACACCTTTTTCCTGGAGATCCCTCGCTACCTGCTCCGCCGATTCCCCTTTTTTGACCGTAATGGTGACGTCTTTGCCCGGCCGGGACTCTTTCCTCGTGTATTCCGAGACCATGGAATACAGGAATGTCAGGATAACGGCTGTAAGAATTGCCGCAACAAAAAGGAGAATCTTTTTGACGATTTTCCCAGGTTTGCGTTCTCTGTTATGTTTATGATCTGATACCGTTGCCTGCTGCATTTTTTTTTCGTTTTCTTCCATATCCGCTTCCGACTCTTACCCTAATTTCTTTTTACAGATCGGGCAGATTCCCTTCTTTTTCTTTTTATGCTTACATCTGTACCGGCAAATAGTACATACGCCTTTTTTACTGAAAGATCTTACGTACTTTCCTTTTTTCTTAACATATTTATGTGTCTTTTTATTGATCTTAATATGTTTACATTTAAATCCGCATGCCATGCATTTATGCGTTGTTTTATTGAAACTCTTATGTGCGCAGTAGGCACCGCAGACTTTGCATCTTCCAGTCTTCTTATTAAATGTTCTTATATAATCGCCTTTTTTGGTCTTATAATATTGATTATTCTTAGGATTGATCTTGCAATGGGTACATTTGAATTTGCAGACCTTGCACACTCCGCTCTTAGACCATTTTGGATGTTTGCAAATATAATAGCAATATGGCTGATTGGTACAGCTTCCTGTCTTTTTGTTAAATTTATGAGTACATTTATGATATTCTGTTTCGACCACAGTATTATTGCATCCCTGACACACGATCGTACAAGCGTCGGTTGTCAGACTTGACGCTTTCCTGGAAAATGTCTTCAGATACAATGGGTGAGAACAAACACTTCTTTCAACCTTTCCTGTCGAAGCATTCTTCTGGTAGACAACTGAATGCCCGGCATCCCCAAGTACCAGAGATTCCCCATATTCATTGTATGCCCTGGTAACCACCACGCTGTAATATCCTGGAAACATTTTCGTGGCAAAAGCCCTCTGTGCTTTTACTGTATTGATAAATGCAGTCGAATTACCACCGACATGGCCGTGATGATTCTG
>CACZNZ010000054.1 GCA_902782625.1 uncultured Lachnospiraceae bacterium
CGCTAACGATGCAGGGATATTTAAGGTGTAAGGATACTATAGCCATTGAGGAGCTTGTGGCGTATTACCGGTATAGCAATGGGTGTATTCGATTGGTTGAAAATGCTCTAGGTGTAAAGGTTGATTTCGATCCGCTTAGCGGTATGAAAGAAGAGCAGGCAGAGATTGTCAGAGCGGCATCTAAGATCGACGAGATGATACATGTAAATAATGCGCAGGATGAAGCAATAGTGAAGGCATTGATGTCCGTTATAAACGATAAAAAAAATGATGAAGGAGATTCACACTCTTTCTCAGAGTCAGAAAAAGAGCTGTATAAGGATCCCGGAGATGGATCGGATCTTCCGGATGAGGATGGTATTGATCTTATAAAGGAATCCGGAGATGGTTCCGAACTTGTAAGTGAGGCGTTTGTTGGTGAAAAGACGCCGCATGACTGTGACCATCAGATTCAGTCTCCTGCTATGGAAGAATTAGATGCGCTTGTTGGTTTGGAAGAAGCAAAGACACAGATAAAATCTCTAGTAAACCTTCTTCGTGTAAGGAAACGATGCGCGGAACTCGGTATCAAGCGACCGGCAACCACATTGCATATGGTATTTACAGGAAATCCCGGTACCGGTAAAACTACTGTGGCGCGAATCCTTGGGAAGATATACAAAGAAACAGGGTTGCTGAGGAAAGGACATCTGGTAGAGGTAAGTCGCGCTGATCTTGTAGGGAAGTATGTAGGACATACGGCAGTGATGGTCAAGGAACAGTTTGAGAAGGCAAAGGGTGGCGTGTTGTTCATTGATGAAGCGTATTCCCTTATGGGTGATGGAAATGATTACGGACCGGAAGCCTTGGAGACATTGCTTAAATTGATGGAGGATAGTCGGGATGATATTGCGGTTGTGGTTGCGGGATATCCTGCATTGATGCAGGAATTTCTTGAATCAAACCCGGGGCTCAGATCGCGATTTCCCTTTGTGGTTGAATTTCCGGATTATTCCGCCACTGAACTGTTTCGGATTTTTAAAAAGTTATGTTTGGAAAATGATATACATATGAAAATCGAAGTCAGGAATGCAGTAAAAGCCCATTTTGAAAAAGAAGTCTTAAGGAAAGAGAGAAATTATGGAAACGGGCGTGCTGTCCGAAATTATTTTGAGAAGATGCTTATAAACCAGGCTAACAGACTGGTTATGAGTAACAGCATGAATGGAGTTTCTCTCAGACGGTTCGAGATTGAAGATATACCGAACGTGAATCCGTTACGCCCATCAATTGAAACCCGTTCACAGTTTGCAGTCGTAAAATAGAAGGAGCCAATGGATATAGAGATATATTAAAAATGTTGGAAACGATTAGAATTATTGTACTTTATAATGTTAATACTCAAAAAGGCAGACTCTTTCAGTCTGCCTTTTGTTGTAGATAAGGGTTATTTGGAATCACCACTTACAACATTTTTTACATTTTTTCAAACCTTTTGCCTTGGCTTTTGATTCCTTGAGTTGTTTAGCTCTGTTTGGATCCATTTTGCCACAATTATTCTTGCTGTGATAGCAACTTCCGGTTGCCGATTCCCATACATCTCTATCGGCGGTCGCTACGGTTTTAGGTGTATTATTCTGTCCAGCGGCCATTACAGGAACAGCTGTAGAAGATAGACTCATAAATGCGGTTATTACAAAGGAAAAGGTAAAGATTAAGCTTTTAGCAGAACGTGTTCTTTTTTTCTTCATATCCAAATTCATACAACGCCTCCATGTTCGAACTAGATAAAGGTTCTTACTATCGCTATTCATTATTATAACAGGGCAAAATAGATTTGTAAATTAAAAAGTCACATAAGAGGCTACGCGTGACGCATGCAATGAGGACAGAATGGCTAATAATATTCCCAAATGATTTCTTCAATTCTTATTTATCATTTGAAATTGCCACCGTAGAGGTGGGAAAAATGGTGATTCATTTGATTTATAATTGTTTTAGGTTTAATAGTCTCTTGAAATTATCTGGGACGTTTGGTTACAAGGAGGTCGATATGGGTTATTCAATGTATGTTTGTCCTGAGTGCAGGAAAGTGTTCAAGGTACAGGGAAACGACAAGAAGGTTAAATGCAGCAATTGTTCAAATATCCTGGTAGATATGCACATTGCGATGGAAGACTGGGAGACCATGGATAAGGGGCAGAGAGAGAAATACAAAAATAGTTCGATCGCAGGGGAAGCTTCTGAACCTACAATGTTTGAAAAGTTAACCTCTGAAGATAGTACGACACATCAGGAGCCGGAAGTCAGGGAGTGCCCTAAATGTGGTTTTATGAATCCAGCAAAATCGAAGATTTGTAATGAATGTGGATGTGATATGAATGCGCAGAAGATCACAGAAGAAAAGCCAAAGCCAACACAGAGGAATACACAATCTTCAGAAGGCGGTTTTGATAGTTTCTTTGCTGATTTTAATAATGATAAGCCTGCATCAAATACCTCGGAGAGAAAATCATTATTTGACACGGAGGGTACGAGTACTGGCTCGTTCATGTCAATGATGCCGGAAACAAAGGAATCTCCGGTTATAACCAGTAACTATTCGAATGATATCAGTGATGAAAAGACGGGACATTCCAAGTTAAGCATCATAGCGCTTATTTTGGGCATTCTAGGGTGTACCTCAATTATTGGTTTGATTATTGCGATTGTGGATCTGGCAAAAAGCAAGGATGATGACTATAAGCATGTATGTTCATGGGTGTGTGTCGGTATTGCCTCATTTTGGTTTATCGTAGGTGTGGCACTGGGTGTGAGCAAGGGATCGGATAAAAAGGAAATTGCCGGAACCAAGCCAATATCAGAATTGTCAGTGCAGAATAACGAAGATACTTCAGGTGATTCAGATATTTCGAGTGAAGAAACAGAAAACGAATCTGAAACGGAACCTGTTGCGGGGGTAGTAGGATCGGATATTACTATCGAAGAGCAGGTGTTTGTTGATGAAGATGGATTAAAGATTACGGCAACAAAGTATGTAACAGATTCTTTCTGGGGTGAGGGAGTAAATTTCCTTATTGAAAATGATACGTCATCCGATATAGGTGTTGGTTGCGATGCTTTGATCGTAAATGATTATATGATCACAGACCTGTTCTCAGCTACCGTTGCGGCAGGAAAGAAGACAAATGAAGTTATGCATTTGTCAAATTCGCAATTGAGAGCGGCCGGCATAGATAACGTAGGTCAGATAGAGGTGTATATGCATACGTTTGATGCAGATACATATAGTACTATTAAGAAATTCCCTTGTTTTACCATAAAAACTTCAGCCTACGACAATATGGATATAACGGTAAATGATGAAGGCAAAGAGTTGTATAATGGAAATGGTATCCGTATCGTAGGTAAATATGTTGATGAAAACAGCTTTTGGGGTGCTGCAGTTCTTTTATATATAGAGAATAACAGCGGAAAAAATGTAATAATCCAATGTGATGATCTCTCAATAAATGGATTTATGATAACACCATTTTTCTCATGTGATGTTTATGATGGGAAGAGAGCTCTGGATGATATTACTCTGATGTCGTCTGAGCTTGAAGAAAACGGGATTACAAGTATTGATGATATAGAACTGAAATTCCATATTGTAGATGAGAATTTCACAAAGATCACGGATACAGATGCAATCAGTTTTTCGGCAAAGTAGAGTAACAAGACTCATCAACTGACGATTGAAACAAAGATGAGCATTATGAACAGAATTGATAGCATTACAACAAAATTGAGTAGTATAATACCCAATATCTTTATAGACAGCTTTCCTGAGTTACAGAATGGAAACTTACGATGTATGTCTGCATAGTTAAGGGTACTGAACGGGATGGATAACATCAGGAAGAAGACACCAAATCTTTGAATGACGGTGGCAGCTTCATTGGCATCCTTGAATTTCATGTCCCAAGACAACCAGATAACAAAGATATAATATGCTAAAGAAATCAGCATATTTGCGTAATTGCCCGTTCTGAAACCGGGCGGAAGAAAACGCCGATTACTTTCGGGCACACGTGATATTTGAAGCTTGCTGTTTGTAGGTGATAAAGCTTTTTTGAGTTCTTCAACGGAACTATATCTGTGAGCGGGATTAAGTTCGGTACATTTTTGTATAACGGAAGTGTAATGGCTATCAACTACCTGCTGCGAGAACGAGCCGTTAAGCATAGTATTCATTAGCATGCCGATAGCATATATGTCGGTCTGAATACCTGAAGA
>CACZNZ010000055.1 GCA_902782625.1 uncultured Lachnospiraceae bacterium
CAATATCATTTGGTGTGTATATTTACTTCAATTATACCATCCTCCACCAGAAAATCAAGCATGAAATTAGAGTAAATATACACACAGTGTCATGTCGTGTGTATATTTTACTCTAATCATGCTTGCAATTCCTATACCGGTTCTTATCCTTTGAAAAATGGCGGGTGTCTTACTGTCAACTTCTCACGATCCACCGAACACAAGAAGTGTACTGTTATTCTTCCATACCCGATAACGAAAAAGAAGCATCACAGATAGTTCTCGACATATGCGCCATCCTTGAACAGAATGGTGTCGCATTGCCCGATATCAACACTGTCCGTTTCTCCAGCTTCTCTGAAAGGGACGGATGGAGAAACAAGTTTGATGGAACTACGCTATCATTAATCCTAAACCGACAATAAAACAATCGGAATTACATTCTCGTGTTGTATGAAGCGGCAGAGAAAGGCCCCTGCCGCTTTTTAATACGATGATTAATTTGCTGAATACTCCACGCCGTTTATCTCTACGCCACTTATATCATCTATGTTAAGAATTGTCCCTATACGAAAGCAGAAGCTGCCGCTTGCAAGATCACCTGTGAAACCACGATTTTCGGCAAGTTTTTCCACAATAGTTCGTTCGCCGTCATTGGTTATAACAGCAAAACTTCTGACAAGCTTTTCTTCGTATCCGTCAGTTGTATCAGGATATTTCCAGTCTTCGTCCTGATGACTTACACCATATGGTGAAAGCGTTATATCGTAACCATCCGAAGAAAACAACGTTTTTATCGGAACATTTGGTTCTTTGGGAAGATCAAAGTATAATCCGCCGCAAAAATCATAGTTTTCTGTTACAATATGATCTCCGTATTCATTAATCTCTCCTGTTTCTGCATATTCCAGGAATTCCAGTCGTATAGCACGGCTGCTGTCTATATATGAATTTTTAACCGGATAGCAGAAGGTTTCGCTTAATTCCCCCTCATCGTGAGTTTGTCCATACCATGATACAGAGCCACCTCCTGTGGGATAAACTACTTCACCTGTATCCGCATAAACCAGCCTGGTTGTAGCTGATTCAAGATGTTTTTTCGCTTCATCGGTAATAGCTGTCAGTGTAAATACACCTGAAGCAAAATTACCGTCACAGAGCATTGTATCAAGAGTCAGCCTCATCTGTTCATTTTCAATCGTAAATCCATTCGCAAGACCGTCTTGCTCTAGCTTTTGAGCACCTTCATAGGTGTAATAAACACTAACATTATTCTTATGCGTAAGAGCATTGAAGGCGTATACTCCTATGGGCACCATCAAAATAACTGCTGCAGCTAAGACCATAGTGATTCCTGCACGCTGCTTTATAGTGTTAGGTTTTGCTGACTTAATGCCAATGTATTCGTCCACAAAGCGCTCATCAATGCCGTTTGTGACATTCAGAAATTCATACTCATTCATAGAGATTCCCCTTTCTTAAAATGTGTTTTTTTAGACCTTCTCTTGTTCTGTGAAGCATTGTCTTAACATTGCTTTCAGATAAGCCTGTACGTTTGGCGATATCCGAAATACTTTCTCCGAACCAGTAGCGCCCGACAAAAACTGAGCGTCTTTTCTTAGAAAGTTTATCCAGATACTCATTTAGTAATGCTGACAGCAATTCGTTCGGTTCATCGTTAAGACTGCCATTGTCCGGGATGCATTCACTCAATTCCTGACTCAATTCAACAAGTGTTATGCTTCGCTTCTGTGCTGTGTTTCTCTTAACTACATCAAGGGCTGCGTTTCGGCAAAGGGCGGCAAGGTACGCAAACAGATCATCAGGTTTTTGGGGCGGTATTGTGTTCCATGCAGCTCTGTATGCATCATTTAAACATTCTTCTATATCTCTTTCGTCAGAAAGAAAGCGCATAGCAAATCTTTTCAGCCTACCGCCATAGCTGTTCATCGTTTCGCTTATAGCTCTTTCATTGCGAAGAAAATAGAGATCAATAATATCCTTATCGTCCATTACCTTTCGTCTCCCTTCACTCTATAAGTAGAATTATATAGCGAAAAGGTTACATTTTTTTTGCCGTTTCCGGCGATTTATGGATAAAAAAAGACGGGGACTAATAATCTTTTAAGATTGTTCGCCACCGTCTGTGGTAACAATATTTTTATTGTTCACTCAATATAACAGCGTTTACTCACTCACATCAAGAATCAATCTCCATTCACCGCTAATAGGTAATGGCTGGTCTGCTTTCTTTCCACCCTCAAACTCACTTACTATCAACTGATAGCTCCCTTCTGAAATAGACGAAAGAGAAATAATAATATTTGCCTCACCATCGAGAATATCAACTGCTTCGGGGGCTTGATTTTCTACAATCGTATTTCCGGATTCATCAACAATCTTGTAACTCTTAAGTTTGATATTCTCAATTTCACTATAAGGTGCAACACCAGGATCAACTGCTTTAACAGTTATAAATAGCTTTCCATTTTCATAAGCGGCACTGACATTCAGTTCATCCGTTGCATTCTCATATGAGGTTCCGACTACTGCGCCATCCCATCTGAAAATATCCTTAAAGAATCCCTGCAAAACACCTGTAGCAGCAAGAGCTGTAATCCCTGTTAAGCTAAAACATAATACAATCACTGCAGCTGCTACACGAGGAATATGGAACAGCCCTACCTTTTTTATAGTCGAATAGGAAGTCTCACTTTCCTCTACATATCTGGAATTTATGCCACCAACCGCTTCAAGCAATTCATGATCTTTCATAAGTCATAGCCTCCTTTGATAAGATATTCTTTTAACTGCTCTCTCATCCTTAAAAGCATCATCTTAACCTTACTTTGGGAAAATCCATATCTTTTGCAGATTACCGGAATGGTTTCAAAATACCAATATCTTCTTACAAATACATTCCGTTGCTCCCTGGTACAAGTTGCCAAAAATCCATCTATCAGATTGCTCAAATATTCATCTTCAAAATCCGATTCCGGATTACTGTCCGAAGGAATACACTCCTGCATTTCTTGGGTAAGCTCACAATAAATGGCGTGTCGCTTTTGTCGGTTATCATTCTTGCACCGATCCAGAGCAATATGTCTCACAATCTTACCCATAAAAGCAAAAAGATAATCCCTCGGTTCGTTAGGCGGTATCAGCTCCCATGCTTTAAGATAGGTATCATTTTCACATTCTTTAGCTGTTTCCCTATCGTTAAGGATGTTGTTCGCTATATTTCTAAGCCTTGAACCATATTTACTTTCCGTTTGAGAAATAGCATCCTCATTTCTGGACAGATAGAGCTCTACTATTTTTTCGTCGTCCAAAAACTGTTCCTCCTTTCGGATCTTTGTAAGGCCTTCACCCTATATAGCGACATTATCCTGAGGATGGTCACATATATTTTGCATAATAATAGGGTCAGTTTATACTAACTGACCCCATTTCATTTTTGTAGACATTTTGTTTGAGGAACTACACATAAATGACAGTTACAAATCTTCTTCAGCTAACCATTCTTCCAATTTTCTTTGTAATAGTTTTTTATCCGGCAAGTATAACTCGTATTTTGCAGCATAAATGTTTGCATCTTCCGGCAATGTCAATTCAACCATAGAATCATTTTTGTCACTGCATAGAAGAATTCCTATTGTAGGGTTTTCATCTTCCGTTTTTTCATACCGATCATAATAATTTACATACATCTGCATCTGTCCCAGATCCTGATGCTTCAGTTTTCCTATCTTCAAATCCAAAAGCACAAAACATCGAAGCAATCTGTTATATAGCACAAGGTCAACCTTAAAACTATCTTCATCAAATGTGAAACGCTTTTGCCGATCAACAAAGGTAAATCCTTTACCCATTTCCATCAAAAAATCCTGTAAATGATCTATAATTCGGGTCTCGAGCTCTGATTCTGAGTATTCTGGTTTCTCCTGCAGTCCCAGGAATTCCAAAACAAGCGGATCTTTAACAACATCCTGTGGTTTCTCAACGATCTGCCCTTTCTGAGCTATTTCTTTTACCTTATCCTTATCTGTACTAAGCAAGATACGTTCATAAAGTGAACTCCCATATTGGCGTTGAAGTGTCCTCACCGTCCAATTACCCTCAGCCGCTTCTATCTCGTAAAAATCACGTTCTTCCGTGTTTTTTACGCGCATCAGTATTAAGTAGTGGGACCATGATAATCTAAAAGGATTCTCCTTTTTCAATTTCCCAAACATTGTTTGGGATTTCTGATCTATAAATTCCGTAAACAGTGTTTGGGAAATTCTACCCTGGTATGTTTGATAGAATTTTCTAGCATTTCGAAGTGTTTCTCTTGAATATCCACGTCCAAATTCTTCTGTAAGTGCCTCTGATAGCCTGTCAATTACCTTTTCACCGTATTTGGCTCTATCTTCGCCTTTCTGCTGGACTTCAATCAGCCATTTCCCAAGAGCGTAATATGTCATAATCTCTATTATGTTTATCTGCTGTACAACCAGTCCTCTGGCATATCGTATAAGCTCAATAGAGTTGTGGCATAAATCGTTAATATCTTCAATGTTTTCCGGAAGATTACTCTTTAGTAAATCCCCCGCAGACGTGCTGTTTTTCGCCATTACCGCCTTTCCCCCTTTGCTTTATTTTCAGAAATTATCTTTGACGCCTCCAATAGCGCAGTACGTCTTACAAATTCACTATAAGAGGCATAGGATTCAAGGCGTGCGGCCATTTTCAACTTATCCAATTCTTCCTGACTAACACGTATGCTCATAGAATATGTCTTAATCTCTTTATCCATAATAAACGCCCTCCATATAAAATAATAGCTCTTTCGTGGAACATTTTCAATACATTTATCCACGATTAATATGATTCATCCTCACCCGCTTCGCATCTCTCTGTTCCTCAGACAACCGTCTCGGCTTACGATAAGTAACAACAGATTTAGGCATCTTTGCCAAAGGATAAAAGATATATGTTCATCCGTCGGTACTGGTATGCCGACACCATATCTGATATAGCTGATCGCTTTAATATGAGCGAAAACAATGTATCGGTATCTCTGAGCCGTATCAGGAACGCGCTCAGATCACATTTAACAGGAAGGGGATATATCATATGAGAGCAGAAAAACTCTTTGAAACACTTAATGATATCAACGAAAACGATATAGTTGAAGCATCCACATACAAAAAAAGAAAACCTTCTCCGATCAGGCTGTTAATTCCGCTCGCATGCGCGGCTGCTGTTTTTGCCATCGTTCTATGCCTGCCTCTCTTTAAAGACAGAGGCTCCGGATCAACATCCGGAGTTCTATGCGTTATGGCTGCCTGTCCCGATCCGGTTGCAGAAAACATGAATGCAGCTGAATTTATGATGGGCGATGCGCACTGGGAGTGGTGGTCAGCCTACAGAGAAGGTATAAAGGATAATTATGAATTAAACAACCGTCTTAAAACATATTATTCCTCTGTAATGGGAAAACTCCTGGCTTATGACGAAAATACGGTCTGCTCGCCACTGAACACATACCTCGCTTTCTCAATGCTTGCAGAGGTCTCAGACGGAAATACCAGACAGCAGATCCTTGATATGCTGGGTGTCGCAGATATCGAGACACTCAGAAAGAATGTATCCGATCTGTACATGGGCAATTACGTGGATACTCCCGTGTTGAAAAGTATACCCGCCAATTCGATATGGCTGAATAATGAAACCGCTTATAATGATGAAACGCTGAATCTGCTGGCCAATCAGTATTACGCTTCATCCTTCCGCGGCGCCCCCGGATCGGAAGAACTGAATGAAGCCTTAAGAGAATGGATGGATAAGGGTACAGGCGGACTTTTATCTGAATACACTAAAGAAATGGCTACAAGTCCGGATCTTATAATGGAGCTAGTATCGACCATATATTATAAGGCCATGTGGCAGACCGCTTTTCAGGCTGACAGCACTGATAAAGCTGTGTTTCACGGCACAAATGGTGATACCGATGTTGACATGATGCATATGACAACTTCCATGTCAGTCTATAAAAATGAAAGCTTTACTGCGCTGGGGCTCGGTCTCAGTGACAGCGGCGGTATGTTCTTCTTTCTGCCAAATGAAAGCAAAGAGCTTGATGATCTGCTGTCGGATGATGCAATATTTGATGCCATATCCTATGAGAATGTGGAAGACAACTGGACTTACTCCCTGGTCAACCTTTCGATCCCCAGATTCAGTGTATCCTGCAAGTCAGACGTAATAGATATGTTAAAAGAACTTGGAGTAACGGATGCAATGAATGCGACGCTTGCCGATTTCTCACCGCTCACCGATCAAAGCGGAATCTTTCTTAACAAGGCAGAGCACGCTG
>CACZNZ010000056.1 GCA_902782625.1 uncultured Lachnospiraceae bacterium
AGATTACACCCATCGCCGGCACACCCAGAACCATACCTACAACCCCAAACAGTCCTCCTCCTACGAGGATGGCAAAGATTACCCAGAACGGAGATAAACCGGTAGATTCCCCAAGGATCTTCGGCCCGAGGATATTGCCGTCAAACTGCTGAAGCGCAAGTATAAAAAGCAGGAAGATCAGACCCTTGGTCGGGCTGGTCAAAAAGATCAGTATGGAACTCGGAATTGCTCCGATGTAAGGTCCGAAGAACGGAACGACATTCGTCACACCGACCATCACAGCGATCAACACTGCATAAGGCAGCCTCAGGATCACCATACCGATGAAACAGAGAATTCCGATAATGATTGAATCCACAATTTTCCCAACGATGAAACCGCCGAAAATCTTATCACTTTCTCTGGCAATCTCAATCAGCCTCTCAGAAGTCGTGTCATTAAAAAATGCATACAGCAGCTTCTTGCTCTGTCGCTTGAAAGTCTCTTTACTCGCGAGCACATAAACCGCTACGATCAGACCTACCAGGACATCAGTGATCGTCTTAAGGAAACCAACCATACCATTTAATAGAACAGTCACCTGACTGAACATATCCCGTTTTACCCAGTTTGTCAGAAACTTCATCGCTTCTGTATAGATTGTATTGATAATCTCTGAAAGTTCCTGATCTTCTTTCGTCATCTTTTCGAGCCGGGCCATGAGTTGATTAATCTGTCCCGGCAAAGTCACAATCAATTTGCGGACATTGTTGTAGATCTGCGGAATGACAAGATTGAAAAGGAAATACAACATGAAAATCAGCACAGCCAGACTGGCGGCTATGCCTATTCCTCTGGCCAGCGCAGGGATCTTCTCCTTTTTTTTCATCCTCAACGTCAGAAACTCTCCGACATGTTTCTCAAAAATCATCATCAGTGGATTAAGCAGATAGGCCAGTCCGAGCCCGATGAGTATCGGCGTCAGGATCATCAGTAAGGAGCGCACTAATCCTACGATCTTTCCCAGTTTATAGATAAAAAAGAATACCAGGATACCCACTACAAGCACAACGATCTGAGGCATGCTTTTTTCCAAAGCTTGTTTGATTTTAGAAAATTGGGATTGATTGTCCATCGCAAGATCACCTCCGATTATTGTTACATTTATTGTAAACTCTCCCTTGCCTTTTGTCCATCTACTTTTCTTCTTCAGAAGACAAAGATCTTGCTGATTACATAGTTGCCAATGACGACAACTATCTGGGCGATCACTTTGACCACGATATTGTTCATCCCCATCATGTTGATTCCGACAAAAAGGATGGCTTCTTCCAGCAAAAGGGTGGCGACCCTTCCACCAAAGAAAGAAATGATCTCTTTTGTGATAGCCTTCACCCCATGATTCTGGCTGTGAAAGACCCAGATCCGATTGGTCACATAGGCAAATGTTACCGCAAAGATCCAGGAGAATACGTTCGCAATCAAGGCATTGTCATGGAAGACGCGCAAAAAGAAAATGTAGGAGGCCATGCTGACCAGGAATGTCAGGCCACCGAAGAAAAGATATAGGATGATTTCTTTATATTTTTCATACAGTGTTCTAATCATCTTTCCTGACCTCCGGGACCCGGCTCATGGCTGTACAGATCATGCCGGGCAATATAGTGTAGACAGGGAACAGATATCTCACATTTCCGTTTTTAGGAGAGAGGAGACATATGCCAAATACCAGAAAGAGGGGCAGGTACATGAAGATGGCCCTGTAATTTTTCTTTGTCCAGAAGGCCATGTAGCATGATAACATGAGCCATGTCACGCATCCCGGCAGAATCAGCCAGTTCACGATCGGTATGTATTTGGTAGAAAGAAGATAAGAATAGTATATTTTTCTGGTCTCTTTCTGATCTTTGGTAAGGCCGTAGTCGAGCGAATCGACAAAGGAATCAGGTATGCGATTCTCGTACCATATTTTGTATTTTTGTACATAGTGTTTCAAACTAGACAGTCCACGGTAATAGATTTCCGCATTGCTGTAGCCGGGTGCATAATACATCCATGTTCCAGCGAAAAAGGCCTGCATATAAACAGCAGGATGCTTACAGCCCATAGAAAACCACGTGGAAAAATATCTGGCCATATCCTGGGATGTAGCATTTTTCCGAAATGTCTTCTTAACCGGATCGCAGAGATCAGGGTCATATCTTTTCGCAAGCACATCATATTCAAGCACTGCATCAATGGCCTGCTTTTCTTCCTCTGTCACTTTCTCTTCAAAATCTCTGACATATCTTGCTGTCTGCTGGAAAAAGAAGGACATTGCTTCCTGTCGTCCCACGCTTTCCACATGGCAGTAACGGAAAAAGATTCCCTGATATCCGATGTAGAATACAAGAACCGGCAGAACCATGGCAACCAGCAGCTGTTTCCAATATTCCCTGAAAAGGATAACTGTCAGAATAATCATGACCAGGGCTATGTAGATTCCCTGATTTTTGGCCATGCCTAGTCCCAGCACAGAAAGGAAGAGCAGGATAAGGAAAACCTTTGATTTCAGGATCTTTCCTCCGGTCTGGTAAATCCATATGATCATTATGACAAAAGCCATATAGAATAGTCCAA
>CACZNZ010000057.1 GCA_902782625.1 uncultured Lachnospiraceae bacterium
GCGTAGCGGAAGAAATCATTCATAACGCAATCAGTGCGGCGGTCAGGGATCCGCGCTTTGACCCGATCACGGAAGAGGAACTCCCGTGGCTGGAGATCAATGTGGATATCCTCGGGGAACCGGAGCGAATCGAATCCACGAAGGAACTTGACGTGAAGAAGTACGGAGTCATCGTCAGTTGCGGCAGAAAAAGAGGTCTGCTGCTGCCAGATCTCGATGGTGTGGATACGGTGGAGGAGCAGGTGGAGATTGCCCGCAGAAAGGGAGGTATCCGTGATGAAGAAAAAATAACCCTCCAAAGATTTGAGGTGATCCGTCATGGCAAGGTGTAACGTATGCTTTCGACAGTGCGAGATTCCGGAAGGGTCCTTAGGTTTTTGCGGGGGAAGAATCTGCCGTGAAGACAGTGTGACAGCAGATAATTACGGAAAAATCACATCGATGGCTTTGGATCCGATCGAGAAAAAACCATTACGGAGATTCCATCCGGGGAGCCTGATTCTCTCCGTAGGCAGCTACGGATGTAATCTGCGTTGTCCGTTCTGCCAGAATTATGAGATCAGCTGGTCAAAAGAAGCGGAACATTTTCGGAAAAACAGCGATGTGGTACTGCCGGAGGAAGTGGCACAGACAGCCCTGTACTATCAGAATGCCGGAAATATCGGCGTGGCCTTTACCTATAATGAACCACTCATAGGATATGAGTATATCAGAGATACAGCTCGCCTGGTCCACAAGCTGGGTATGAAAAATGTGCTGGTGACAAATGGAACAGCGCAGTTGCCGGTACTTCAGGAACTCCTTCCTTATATCGATGCCATGAACATCGACCTGAAAGGCTTCTCCGAAGAGTATTACAAAGATGTGCTCGGAGGAGATCTTTCTACTGTTCTGAAATTTATCACGGAGGCAGCGAAACACAGCCACGTGGAACTCACCACACTGATCGTGCCGGGAGAAAATGATTCCGAAGAAGAAATGCGACAGATGACACGCTGGATATCTGAACTGAAAGACATCGACGGAAGACGGATCGGTGCAGATATCCCCCTGCATGTGTCCAGGTTTTTCCCCCGGTTCCATATGACAGACAGAGAACCAACAGAGGTTCGACATATCTACAGGCTCGCAGAGGTAGCTCGAGAGAATCTTCGATATGTGTATACGGGGAATTGCTAGATGAATCAGCCCACAGAATGAGAAACACAAAAACCGGTGGAATTCCATGCATTCGGCATGGGATTTCACCGGTTTGATTCTGCGACGACATTAAGTTAATTCTTCGGCTTCCTATTATCCATTCTCCAGTTGATGCATCGTTTGAGGTAGTGAACATAAGCCGGGTTTTTGCACATTCCTTTTCCTTCTGTATCGGAAATCTTGGCTACGTCCATTCCGTTGCAGGCGGTTGTCTTCATGACGATGTTCAGTGCAGGAACATTGGTATCATTGGAGATATATGTGCCGATACCGAAGGCAACATTGGAACGTCCTTTAAAATACTGTCGGATCTTGTTGGCCTTTTCAAAGTTCAGACTGTCACTGAACAGAAGGGTCTTGTTCATGGGATCGATTTCAAGAGATTCATAGTGTTTTACCATCTTATCTCCCCACTCATAGGGATCGCCGCTGTCATGTCTGACACCGCTGAACAGGGTAGCGTAAGTAAGCTGGAAATCTTCGAGGAAGCAATCGGTAGTGATGGCGTCCGTCAATGCGGTTCCGTTTAAGACTCCGTATTCTTTTACCCAGGCATCGAGTGCATACCAGTTAGAGTAGGAGGGGTTATGTTTGTGATTACCCTGTCCCACGCACATAATCCATTCGTGAGCCATGGTGCCGATTGGTTTGATGCCGTATTTCTTTGCCAGATAGACATTGGATGTTCCTACAAAGATAGAATCCGGATAGGAATGTTCCTTCAATTCTTTTACAGCAAGTTCCTGTGCTTCGCCGGACAATCTTCTGCGCAGACCGAACTCGGAAAAGGATCCAAGATTGTATTCGCCGGAAACGATTTTTTCAATTTTTGCATTGAGTTTGTTCCGGAACTGATCCATTAGCTCATCATAGTCATAGGCCATGCGGAAATACACTTCATTGACGATAGCCAGGGTCGGTATTTCATACATGGAGGTGTTGAGCCAGGTTCCTCCGGTTTCGATCGTCAGGCCACTTGGGTCATCTGTTCCGAACGTAAAGTCCGCATAACGCGGTTCCCAGAGTCTCAGGAAATCACAGTAGGATCCTTTGATCCATTTGATGCGGTCAAGGTATTCCAGCTCTTCTTCCGTAAAACGAAGGTCACAGTACATTTTGATCTGACGTTTGATCTCTTCTACCATCTCTGGAGTGAAATGTACATCTTTGTTGCGGCATTTGAAGGTCCAGGTAGTCTTGTAGTCGCTGAACTGGTGATAGATTGCCTGGCCCATGGAGAATTTATAAGCATCGGTTTCCAGTAAACTAGTGATAATCGGTTTCATAATCTCTACTTCCTTCTTTTTAATAAATCATATTTATATAGTTATGAAATTGTCCTTATTATATCACCTATCACAGATTTCCGATACATTTTTTTCTATGCTCCTTTCCGATTGTTTTTGCGACAAATATCTTGTGTGCGGTTACAGAATTGGATATAATATGAACAAATAAACGACGATGAGGAGATTATATGAATAAGCATAGAATTATCATTGATACCGATATTGGCGCAGATGATGCTGCAGCGTTGATCATGGCTGCTGTCAGCGAAAATGTGGACATACTGGGGATTACCGCGGTCTGTGGAAATGTGCCGGTAGAGTATGCGGCAAAAAATGCGCTGATGGTCATGGAACTGTGTGGCTGTGACGCGCCGGTCTTTCTCGGAAGTCACCAGCCCCTTAAAAAAGAAAAGAAATTTACGATCAGTGTTCATGGAGAAGACGGGATGGGGGATCAGGATCTGATCCATCCGAAAAAGAAGCCCGAGAAGAAAGATGCCGTTGATTTTATCCTTGATACAATAAGGGAGAATCCCGGCGAGATAGAGATTGTTGCGATCGGGCCGCTTACCAATATCGCAAAGGCCGTTCAAAAAGATCCGGATACCATGAAAAAGCTCAAACGTCTCTGGGTGATGGGAACGACGGGTTTCGGCCCCGGGAATGCAACACCGGTTGCGGAATTCAATGTTTACATCGATGCGGAAGCCTACCAGATCGTCTTTGATGCTGAACTCCCCATGACAGTTGCGGGTCTTGATCTTATTCTGGAGGAAACCTGTGTGACAGGGGAGGATCTTGAAGCAATGAAGCACGGTAATAAACTGGGACAGTTTATGAGCAAGGCATTTACGAAACTCTTTGCTTTTAACCAGTCGATGGGAAAACCGATGGCGGTTCCTGATGCTCTGGCGATGGCAGCTCTTGCCTGGCCGGGATATGTACTGGAGACCGTACCCTGTTACGGGGTTGCATGTACGGATGACAATGTTACTTACGGACAGGTTCTCTTCTATAGAAAGGGGATGATTTATGAAGCAATGCCGGAAATCCGGACCTATCATTGCGATGTTATCACAAAGACTGATTCTACTTTATACAAGAGAAGATTTATGGAGCTTATGTGTGGGGAAAAATAATATGGGTTTTTATACATAATTAGCATGAATGACCAACAAAATCTTGCGAATTTGTGATATATTATAGTATAGAAACAACATGATGTTGCATTGCGTCGGATATCGATGCAGGAAAGGAGATTTATATGAAAAGGTTAGTTACATTATTGTTGATGACAGTGTTTGCTCTTTCATTAGCGATTCCGGTTCAGGCTGCAAGCAAGATTTATGCGACGGAAGATTGCAATCTTCGAAAAGGTCCCGGTCTTGATTTTGAACCGTATACTTCTGTGAAAAAAGGAACAACACTGAACTATCTCAAGAAGACCAGTACGGATGAGCGTGGCGTGAAGTGGTATAAGATTACATATAAGAAGAAAACACTTTGGGTATCCTCCAGATGTGCTTCCAAGACCAAAGCAATCGACACAAAATCTAAAAATGTTGTTGTGACCACGGCAGACGTCAACTTAAGAAAAGGCCCCGGCACAAAATATAAGAGAGTAGCGACAGTTTCCCAGGATTCTTCTTTTAAATACCTTGGACAGACAAAGAAAGATAACCGAGGTGTGAAATGGTATAAGATTGCCTACAAAGGAAAAGGTGTTTGGGTATCTTCAAAATATTCTGTCCGCAGAAACAATAACAGCAATAAGAAAGTGGTAACTACTGCAGGTGTGCACTTAAGAAAAGGTCCGGGAACTCAGTATGAAGTCTATGCAGCTGTTGTTGCAGGAACTTCTCTGCAATACCTCGGAAAGACAGGAAACTGGTTCAAAGTATACTATGAAGACCGGACATTATATGTTTCAGCTACATATGCAAAACTTGTAAACAAATAATCAGAATATGAATGGTCCCGGAGCATATCCGGGACTTTTTTTGTCTTTTTTCCCTGTTGCAGGGGATATACCATGATGATATAATAAAACCAGCATATTGTTATCTGCCGTTAGGAGGAAAAAACATGCCAGCAAAGAAGAAAAAGAAAGAGAAAAAACCTACACAGAAGACTGTGAAAAAACAGACGAAGGAACCGAAAGTTGCCAAAGCGCAGCCAGCAGAACCGCAGCCAGTGGAAACACAGCCGGCACAGCCGCAGCTGCCGGAGCCAAGAAGAAGTGTTGCTTTCATTGGATCAGAATGCTATCCGTTTGTGAAAACAGGAGGACTTGGCGATGTTATGTACGCTCTGCCCAAAGCACTGATCAAACAGAATTGCGATGTCAAAGTAATTTTACCCCGGTACAAATGTATTCCGCAGGAATATCAGGACAAGATGGTATACAGGGGTGAATTCATGATGGATCTCTGTGCGGACGGACGGTCATTTTATGTTGGAATCATGGAATATGTCTGGGATGGCGTTGTCTATGATTTTATTGATAATGAAGAATTTTTCAGTGACGGCAATCCATATACGAACCTGATCGATGACATACCAAAGTTCTGCTTTTTTGCAAAGGCAGCACTTTCTGCACTGAATTTCATGGACTGGACCCCGGATGTTATTCACTGCCATGACTGGCAGGCAGGACTTGTTCCGGTATATCTGCGCACGATGTTTGAGGATACACCGGTTGGAAGCGCAAAGGTCATGCTCACGATCCACAATCTTCGCTTCCAGGGTATTTACAATATCCCGACGATCGCTTACTGGTCCGGCCTTCCGGATTATGTCTTTAACAAAGACGCCTTAAAACAGGGGTATGAAGATGCCAATATGTTAAAAGGTGGTCTGACCTATGCCAATATGATCACAACAGTAAGCAATACGTATGCAGGTGAAATCCAGACGGCATTTTACGGGGAAGACCTGGATGCCCATCTGCGTTATCATTCCGGAAAACTCAGAGGAATCGTCAATGGTATTGACTATGATATGTGGGACAGCGCAAAAGACGAACTGCTAGCAGCACCTTATAAGGCAGAAGATGTTATCAAAAAGAAAAAAGAAAACAAAAAAGCGCTGCAGGAAGAACTGGGACTTACCCAGAATGAAGATCTTTTCGTAATCGGCCTGATTTCGAGACTGACAGATCAGAAGGGACTCGATCTTGTCAACGCCATCATTCCGGAAGTGATCGACGGCAACACTCAGGTAGTGGTTCTAGGAACAGGGGATGCCAAATATGAGGATTCCTTCCGCTACTATGAGGGCGCTTACAAAGGCAGCGTCTGCTCGAATATAATGTACGATGAAGGAAGGGCACACAAGATCTATGCCGGTGCTGATGCACTGCTGGTTCCGTCCCTGTTTGAACCTTGCGGACTTACCCAGTTGATTGCCATGCATTACGGGACTGTCCCGATTGTGCGGGAGACCGGCGGACTGAAAGATACCGTGGAACCGTACAATGAATTCGCTACCACAGGCAACGGCTTTACATTTGACCGCTATGAGGCAGGACTTTTGCTGGATGCGATCAACAGGGCAAAGACAACTTACTTTACACAGCGCATGAACTGGGATGACATGGTACAAAGGGATATGAATAAGGATGTATCCTGGGATAATTCTGCAAAACAGTATCGTGATCTGTATCTGGAACTGAAACCGTAAATAAATCATGACATCATAAGACAGACAGCCGTGGTGTGAGATGATTGCACCCGGCTGTCTTTATTTATGGAAAATACTGATTGGAGATAAAATCATGGATAATGACAGGTGGCTTACATGGGCGATGGAACTTCAGGACGTCGCACAGGCCGGTCTGTATTTCGGAACCGGGAAATTTGATCTGGCACGGTATGAACAAGTCAGAAAAATTGCTGCCGCGATGATCAGCGATCTGGCGCAGATGCCTATAGATCAGGTCACCAGACTGTTCTGCAGTGATGTCGGATATGTAACGCCGAAGCTTGATTCGAGAGCAGCCATTTTTAAAGACGGAAAAATCCTGCTGGTGCAGGAGGAGAGTGGCTCCTGGAGCATGCCGGGCGGATGGGTCGATGCGGACAGATCCATTATGGAAAATGTGAAAAAAGAAGCAAGAGAAGAAGCCGGTCTTATCGTAAAGCC